>DATGAX010000225.1:0-8403 GCA_035312965.1 Acidimicrobiales bacterium | reverse complement strand
CAAGATCGAGTCCGCCGCCCATCTGGACGTGTTGCGCCAGTCGGGCTTCGACCGCATCAACTGCGGGTTCGCCTTCAACACGGAGTGCCGGGGGCGGAGCAGCGTGGCCCTGCACCTGGACACGGAGGAGGGGCGCCGGCTGGCGTTCGAGCTCTGCGCCCGGTCCGACGTCGTCGTCGAGAACTTCCGCGGGGGCGTGCTCGACGGGCTGGGTCTGGGTTACGAGGATGTCAAAGGGCCCAACCCGGGGGTGGTGTACGCCTCGTCGCAGGGGTACGGCCGCACCGGTCCTCTCGCCGGGATGCCTGCCTATGGGCCCCTCAACCTGGGTTTCGTAGGGCTGCACCTGCTGTGGAACCACCGTGACGCGCCCTATCCGTGCGGGACGTCGCTCAACCATCCCGACCACATCGCCGGCAAGTTCCTGGCCGCCGGCGTGCTGGCCGCCCTCGACCACCGGTCCCGGACCGGGGAGGGGCAGCACCTGGACCTGGCCCAGACCGAGTTCGCCGCCTACACCCGGGGCGAGGTCTACATGGAGGGGTGGGTGGCCGGCGCCGATCCGGGCCCGTCAGGTAACGACAGTGATTCTGCCAGCCCCCACGGTGTGTTCCCGGCCCGGGGGGAGGACCGGTGGGTGGCCATCGTGGCGGCCGGTGACGCCGAGTGGGCGGCGCTGTGCGAGGTGGCCGGTTGGGCGCCCGATCCCGACCTGGCGATCCTGGATCAACGGCTGGCCCGCTCGGCGGAGGTGGCGGCGCGGGTCGCGGCGTGGACGGTGGGGGAGGACGCCGTGGAACTGTCCGCCGCCCTGCAGGACCGGGGCGTGTCGGCTGTCCCGGTCATGGGACCGCTCGAGCAGCTCGAAGACGAGCACCTGCTGGCGCGGCGGTTCTTCGTCGAGCTGATCCACCCGGAGGTCGGGACGGAGCGCCACGAGGGAAATCCGCTGCGGATGTCGGTCACCGGGTTGCGCACCGCCGCCCCGGCGCCCTGCCTGGGCGCCGACACGGTCGAGGTGCTGGGACGGGTGCTCGGGGTGTCCCCGGAAGATGTCGGGCGCCTGGTCGCCGAAGGGGTGTGCGTCTAGGCCCGGCGGCTCAGGAGCCGTTGGTGGCCGGCGCCGAGGGCTGCTGGTCGGCGGTGCGGTAGTCGCCGAACGGGGCGTCGCGCTTGGTCAGGGCCTGGGTCAGGCCGCCCTGCATCTCCTTGATGAAGGCCCGCATGGAGTCCTGCCGGGTGCCCAGCGCGCACAGCTCGGTGCCGATCCGGATACCGGTGCGCAGGCCCATGACCTCCATCTGGCGGTGCACCACCCGCTTGTTGATCTGGACGATGTCGGGCGGCAGCTTGGCGATCTTGGACGCCACGGTCACGACCTGCTCGTCGAGCTGGTCGATGGGGAAGGCGGCGTTGGCCCAGCCCACCTCGACCGCCTCGAGGCCGGACATGGAGTCTCCCGTGAGCATGGCTTCCATGGCCTTGCGCATGCCCATGGTCCAGGCGTGGAAGTGCATGTCCGGCACGCCGAAGCGCACGGCCGGGTACCCGATCTGGGCGTCCTCGGCGACGTAGATGAGGTCGCAGCCCGAGGCCAGCTCGCTGCCGCCGGCCAGGCAGTAGCCGTGCACCTGGGCGATGACGGGCTTGGCCAGATCCCAGATGCTCATCCACCCCTCGGTGACGTGGCGGGGCCACTGCCCGTCGCCCCCGGGCGTGTAGTACGGCATTTCCAGCCCCTCGTTTCCACCCCCGAGGTCGTAGCCGGCCGAGAAGCACTTGCCGGCACCGCGCACGATGCTGACCCGGACCGAGTCGTCCTGGTCCGCCTCCCGCAGCGCCTCGAGGATCTCGCCCCGCAGCGGATGGAAGAGGGCGTTCCTCTTCTCGGGCCGGTTGAGGGTGATGCGCCGCACCCCTTCGGCGGGCTCGTCGACGAGAATCACGGTGTAGGCCACTGGACTTTTCCTCCCCTTTTTCCCGGAACTATATATTGAAACAGGTTCTAGTTCTGGCTCCGGGGAGGGGTGCATGAAGACCGACATCTGCGACGTGCTCGGGATCGAGTTCCCGATATTCGCCTTCACTCACTGCCGTGACGTGGCCGCCGCGGTGAGCCGGGCCGGCGGCATGGGGGTGCTCGGGGCGCTCGCCTTCACCCCCGATCAGCTCGAGATCGAGCTGTCGTGGATCGACGAGCACTGCGGCGGCAAGCCCTACGGGGTGGACGTGGTCATGCCGGTCAAGACGGCCGACCGCGACGCCGGCCTCCACGAGACGAAGGATCTGGCCCGCCAGCTGTACGGCATGATCGACCAGGCCCATTGGGATTACGTCGACAAGATCCTGGCCGACCACGGCGTGCCGCCCCTCTCCGACGACGACGAGGAGGCGGGGTCGGAGCTGGGCGACGGGCTGGTCGGCGAAGGCGTCCTGGGCTGGACCGAGGCGTCCGGCACGCCGCTGATCGACGTGGCCCTGGCCCACGACATCGCGCTGCTGGCCAGCGCCCTGGGCCCCCCGCCCAAGGAGGCCATCGACCGGGCCCATGCGCAGGGGGTCAAGGTGGCGGCTCTCATCGGCCGGGTCGAGCAGGCCATCCGCGACGTGCAGCAGGGCGTCGACATCATCGTCGCCCAGGGCTACGAGGCCGGCGGCCACACCGGCGAGGTGGCGTCCATGGTGCTCGTCCCCGACGTGGTGGACGCCGTCGCCCCGGTACCGGTGCTGGCCGCCGGCGGGATCGGCTCCGGCCGCCAGATGGCCGCCGCCATGGCCCTCGGCGCGCAGGGGGTGTGGACCGGCTCCATCTGGTTGACGGTCACCGAGGCCAACACCGGCGACATCGCCATGGAGAAGCTGCTGCGGGCCCGTTCCACGGACACGGTGCGGTCGCGCGCCCTCACCGGCAAGCCGGCCCGCCAGCTGCGCACCGCCTGGACGGCGGCGTGGGAGGCGCCCGAGTCGCCGGGCACGCTGCCCATGCCGCTGCAGTTCATACTCAACTCGAAGGCCATGCGGCGCATCTCCCGGGCCCACAACAAGGAGCTCACCGGGATGCCGGTCGGCCAGATCGTCAGCCGCATGAACCAGGTGCGGCCGGCCAAGGACGTCATCTACGACATGGTCGAGGAGTACATCGAGACGACGAACAGGATGTCGTCGGGCCTGCAGAACGCGTGACCCCGGGTCAGGCTCCCACTTCGGCGAGCCGCCCGGTCTCCACGTTGAAGACGAAGCCCCGGACCAGCTTGGAGGGGATGAACGGGTCGGAGCGGATGCGCTCGATCGACCGCCGCACGTCCTCGGCCGGGTCGGTGAAGCCCCCCGCCCGCCATCCCGGGCGGTGCCCCGTCTCCGCCTCGAGGTCCGATGCCAGCTGGTCGTCGTCGAGGCCGTGCAGGCCGCAGTTGGTGTGGTGCACCAGCACGATCTCGCGGGTGCCGAGGAAACGCTGGGATATGGCCAGCGAGCGGACCGCGTCGTCGGTCACCAGGCCGCCTGCGTTGCGGATGACGTGGGCGTCGCCGACGTTGAGCCCGAACAGGGCGAACAGGTCTATGCGGGAGTCCATGCACGCCACGATGGCCAGCTGCAGCGCCGGCCGGACGGGCCGGCTGCCGTCGTGGCCGCTCCGCTCGAGATAGGTGGCGGCGTTGGCCACCAGCTGGTCGGTCTGGGTCATACCGGGGCCGGCTCGGCCGAGAGGGCCATCCCGGCGTACATGGCGATCCCGGTCGTCATGGCGTCTTCGTCGATCATGAAGTGGTTGGAGTGGTTGGGCGCGGGCCGGTCCACCCCCGCGGGAGCGCCGCCGAGGAAGGCCATGCTGCCCCGCACCTGGCGCAGCACGTAGGACCAGTCCTCCGCCCCCATGACCGGGGTCGGCATGGCCATGGCGGCGTCGCCGGCCAGGCTCCGGGCCACCGACAGCGTGTGGCCGGCGAACGTGTCGTCGTTGACGGTCACGGGATAGCTGTGGGGCATGATCTCGAACTCGGCGGTCAGCCCGTGGGCCTCGGCGATGTGACGGGACATGTCCCTCAGGGCGGCCAGCACGGTCTCACGGGAGCGGTCTGACACGGCCCGCACGGTGCCCCCCAGCACGACCGACTCGGGGATGACGTTGGTGGCGGTGCCTCCATGGATGGTGCTCACCGTCACCACCGCGGGGTCGAACGCCGGGATGGTCCGGGTGACCATGGACTGGATGGCGGTCACGATCTGGCAGGCCACGGGTACCGGATCGGCCGCGTCGTGCGGCATCGAGGCGTGGCCGCCCCGCCCGGTGACGGTGAGGTGGAACTCGTCGGCCGATGCCATGAGGGTCCCGGGCCGGGTGCTGAGCCAGCCGGACGGCAGGACGGAGGAGATGTGCAGGGCGAAGGCCCGGTCGGGATGGTGGTCGCGGAGCAGCCCCTCGTCGATCATGACCTTGGCCCCGTCGTGGCCCTCCTCGCCGGGCTGGAACATCAGCACCACCCGGCCGGCCAGTTCGCCGCGGCGGTCGTGCAGGATGCGGGTGGCGGCCAGGAGCATGGCGGTGTGGGTGTCGTGGCCGCACGCGTGCATACGCCCCGGCATCTCGGAGGCGAAGTCGAGCCCCGTGTCCTCGGGCATCTCGAGGGCGTCCATGTCTGCCCGCAGCAGCGTGGTGGGCCCCTCCCGATCGCCTTCGAGCACGGCCACCACCGAGGAGCAGTCCCGGCCCTTGACCGTCCGCAGCCCGATGGCGGCGAGCCGGTCGGCCACCAGCTCCTGCGTGCGGGGCAGCTCCAACCCCAGCTCCGGCTGCGCGTGGATCCGCCGGCGGATGGCCACGGCCTCCTCCATGGTGGCGGCCGCCGCCTGGTGCAGGTCGGCGGCGAGATCGGCGGGCAACGCGTCGGGCGCGGCGTCGGCTCCTGGCATGGCCGCCGATCCTAGGACGGGGTGTCGCCCCCGGCCGAGCGGTGCAGGCCCGACCAGGCGTCGGTGTCGCCGGGCACCTCGACGATGCGGTCGGGCACATCGTCGAACTCGAGGCGCAGGGCGTTCGTCATCATGGCGTGCATGATGTACAGCGACACCACGTAGGTCAGCTCCACGATCTGGCGGTCCGACAGGTGCCGGCGGAGCGTCTCGAAGACGTCGTCGTGCACCCGGCCACGATCGAGGGCGAGGGCGTCGGTGTAGGCCAGTACGGCCCGTTCCACGGGGCTGAACTGGTCGGAGACGGCCCAGCCGGGGATGGCGGCGATCTTCTCCTCGCTCATGCCGAGGGCGCGGCACGACTTGCAGTGCTGCGAGAACACGAACTGGCTGGCCATGATCCACCCGGCCCGGGTCTGGCCGATCTCCCGCAGCTCGGCGTCCAGTGACACGCTGCTGTACAGCACGAAGCCGAGGTTGGCGTGGCGCAGCACTTCGGGCGCGTTGGCGAACACCGTCCACCAGTCGCCGGGGGTCCCGGTGGCGGTGCCCGGTTCGGCTACGGGGTCCTTGGGGCCGAACAGCAGGTCATAGGTGGCGATCACGCCGGGGTCGGTGGCTTCGGCGCGGGGCACCTGGCGCAGTCTGGGCATGGCCCCAAGTATCGCCCGTCGGTATCGTCGGCGGGCCATGGCACCCGCTTCGGAAGTGCGAACGACAGACGACCTGGCCGAACTGCTCGACCTCGAGGAGCTCGACGTCGACCTGTACCGGGGGATGCACGAGTCCACGTCCCGGCTGCGGCCCGCCCTCTACGGCGGCCAGGTGGCGGCGCAGGCGCTGCGGGCCGCCGCCTACACGGTGCCGGAAGGCCGCCTGCCCAACTCCCTGCACGGGTACTTCCTGCGGCCGGGGCGGGCCGACCGGGCCGTGATCCTCCGGGTGGCGCGCGATCGCGACGGCGGCTCGTTCTCGGCCCGCCACGTGGTGGCGGTGCAGAACGGGGAGGTGATCTTCAGCATGTCGGCGTCCTTCCAGACCCCGCGGGAGGGCGCGGAGTGGAGCTCGCCCCGCGCCCCGGCGGCCCAGCCGGAGGACCTCGAGGGCCGGGCTCCCTTCTCCCGGTTCCAGTCGATGATGCAGATCCGGCCTCTCCCTCCGGTGACCCCCTACGAGGGCGCGCAGTGGCCGGTGCCGGCCCGGATGTGGGTCAGCACCCACCGCCCCCTTCCCGACGACCCGGTGCTGCACGCCTGCGTCCTCGCCTACGCCTCGGACCTCGGGTCTGGGTTCGGCGACGGCGTGGTGCCCGGGATCCCCCGTGGCGGCCCGAGCATCGACCACGCGCTCTGGTTCCACGAGCCGCTGCGCATGGACGAGTGGGTCCTGCTGGAGATGTGGCCGCTCAAGGCGGGCGGGGGCCGGGGTCTCTACACCGGCATGGTGCAGGACCGGGCCGGGCGGGTGGGGGCCATGCTCACCCAGGAGGTCCTCTTCCGGCGGTCGGAGCCGCCCTTCCCCGGGCCGCCCACCACCTGATCCCTCATCCCTGGTCCATCAGCGTCGCTGCCCTCCTCCCCGCTAAGGGATCACGACCACTTTGCCCATGGCCCGCCGCTCGGCCATGTCCCGCAGGGCGGCCGCGGCCTGCTCCAGCGGGTAGGTCGCCGACGTGTGGGGCCGCAGCCGGCCCTGCTTCCACCAGCCGACCATCTCGGCCACGTTGGCCCGGTGGCGGTCCGGCTCGCGCATCACGAACGAGCCCCAGAAGACCCCGACGATGCTGCAGCCCCGCAGGAGGGCCAGGTTGAGCGGGATGCGGGGGATGTCGCCGGCGGCGAAACCGACCACCAGGAAGCGGCCGTCCCATGCCGTCGACCGCAGCGCCGGCTCCGAGTACGGACCGCCCACAGGGTCGTACACGACGTCCGCCCCTTGGCCGTCCGTGAGCTCCCGGACCCGGAGCTTGAGATCCTCGGTGGTGTAGTTGACGACCTCGTCCGCCCCGTACTTGCGGCACAGGTCGAGCTTCTCTTCGGTCGACGCGGCGGCGATCACCCGCGCCCCCAGGACCTTGCCGATTTCGACCGCCGCCAGGCCCACCGCGCCGGCCGCCCCGAGCACCAGCAGGGACTCGCCCGCCTGCAGGTGGGCCCGGTCCTTCAGGGCGTGATGGGAGGTGCCATAGGCGTAGAGAAGACCCGCCGCGTCGGCGAAGTCGACCTCGTCGGGGATGGCGACGGTGGTGTCGGCGGCCAGCGCGGCCGCGTCGGCCAGGCCCCCCACGAACAGCGACGACCCCAGCACCCGGTCGCCCGGTTGGAAGCGGTCCACGCCCTCTCCGACCTGGCGCACCACGCCGGCCACCTCACTGCCGGGAACGAAGGGCAGAGCCGGCTTGAACTGGTAGAGGTCCTGGATCATCAGGAGATCCGGGAAGTTGACCGAGCAGGCCTTCACCTCGACGAGGATCTGGCCCGGGCCCACCCCCGGCTCGTCCACTTCACCGATCTCGAGGGCGTCAGGACCCCCGAACTGCCGGCACACCACGGCTCGCATGCGGGCACATTAGGGCCGCCGCTCAGGCGTGGGCGACCCGCCCGTACAGCGTGGTGCGCTGCTCCAGACGCCGGCCGATGGGCTCGACGATGGCCCGGAAGTCCTCTTCCGTCAGCCCCTGGCCGTGGGATGCCCCCGCCGCCCGGGAGATGTTCTCGTTGACCAGCGTCCCGCCCAGGTCGTCCACCCCGGCTCGGAGGAGTTGGCGGACCCCGTCCACCCCGAGCTTGACCCAGGACGCCTGGATGTGGTCGATCACCCCGCGGTAGGCGATGCGGGCCACCGCGTGCATGAGGACCACTTCCCGCCACGTCGGGCCCCGGCGGGCCTTGCGCTGGAGGTAGATGGGCGCGGCCATGTGCACGAACGGCAACCCGACGAACTCGGTGAAGCCGCCTGTCTCCTTCTGGAGGGCCCGGGTCACGGCGATGTGCCGGGCCCAGTGCTCGGGGGTCTCGACGGAACCGAACATGATCGTGATGTTGGAGCGGAGCCCGACCGAGTGGGCCGTGCGGTGGGCGTCCAACCATTGCTGGGTGTCGATCTTGTCCGGGCAGAGGACGGCCCGGATGGAGTCGTCGAGGATTTCGGCCGCGGTACCCGGGAGGCTGCGCAGCCCGGCATCCATCAGCCGGCGCATGTACCGGTCGAGCGGCTCGCCCAGCCGGCGGGCCCCTTCGGTCACCTCGAGCGCGGTGAAGCCGTGGACGTGGATGTCGGGCGCGGCGGCCTTGACGGCGCGCGTCACGTCCACGTAGTAATCGCCGTCGAAGTCGGGGTGGATCCCGCCCTGGAGGCACACCTCTGTCGCGCCGCACTCGACGGCTTCGACGACGCGCCGCTGGATCTCCTCGAGCTCGAGCAGGTACGGCGTCCCGCGGAGGTTCAGCGAGAGCGGGCCCTTCGAGAACGCGCAGAAACGACACCGGAACG
>DATGAX010000224.1:0-5519 GCA_035312965.1 Acidimicrobiales bacterium | reverse complement strand
GGGCGGCCGCCGGTTCGTGCAGGAATGGGCACAAGAACGGCAGGAAGGAGTTAGGCGCCCGGCCCCCCGGTTCCTATGCTGGTCCGGGGCGTTGTGCGAAGCCTTGGGGGGGACGCGTGACCTACGAACCGCCGCTGGACGAACTGGTTCCCGCCGGAGAGCTCGTCGCCACCCTCGCCGGGCGGACCCCGCTCGAGGGCGTCAACCGGTCCGAGTGGCGGGGCTTGACCTGCTACCGGTTCACCCGGCCGCAGACGCCCCACTGGGACGAGGTGCGGTCGCTGTCGCTCTGCGTGGTCGTCCAGGGCCGGAAGCGGGTCCGGATCGGCGGCACCGACTACTTCTACGACCCGTTCAACTACTTCGTGATGACGAGGGGGATGCGCTTCCAGGCCGAGATCCTCGAGGCGTCAGTGGCCAAGCCGTTCCTCTCCTTCGTGCTCCAGGTCGAACCGGCCGTGGTCAACCGGGTCGTGAACGACATCCACGAGCGGGCCACGGTCGTCTACTCCCGGAAGATGCCGGCCCAACCCAGCGCTTACGTCACCCCGTTCGACCAGAACCTGACCGGTGCCGTCCTGCGGTTCCTCCGGGCCCTCGACACCGAGGCGGACCGGCGGATCCTGGCTCCGATCTACCTGCAGGAGATGGTGTACCGGGTCCTCCAGACCGAGCAGTGCAGCCGACTCGCCGACGCCGCCGAGCAGGAATCCGACACCAACCCCATCTCAGCGGCCATCGCCTACATGCGGGAGGACCTCTCCCGGCCGCTCACCGTGGCCGAACTGGCCGAGGTCGTGGCCATGAGCCAGTCGGCCTTCGCCCACCTGTTCAAGTCGGTGACGGGCGTCTCCCCCTACCAGTTCGTGAAGCGGCTGCGGCTGGACCAGGCCCGGGTGCTGCTCGTCGAGGAACGGCGCAGCGTGACCGAGGCCGCCGCCACGGTCGGTTACTCGAGCCTCTCCCACTTCATCAACGAGTTCAAACGCCACTTCGGCGTCACGCCCGGGGTCTACGCCGAAAGTGTGCGCGATACCCTGCTGTTCTCGGTCGCCGAGGTGACGAGCCGCTGACGGCGTCGGGGGCGGGGCGGCAGGATTGGGGGGTCATGCCCCGCCTGATGCTGCTCGTCTCGAGCGCCGAGTCCGGCTACTTCGCCGAGGACGCGCTCGCCGCCAACGAGCGCTTCACCGCCGCCGGTCTCGACGTCGTCGTCGTGACCCCCGACGGGGAACAGCCCACCATCGACCCGTTCAGCCTCGAGGCGGTCTTCCACCACGAGACGGAGGACGCCGACTTCCTGGCGACTGTGGTCCGGTCGTTCGCC
Source organism: Acidimicrobiales bacterium (assembly GCA_035312965.1). Classification (GTDB taxonomy): domain Bacteria; phylum Actinomycetota; class Acidimicrobiia; order Acidimicrobiales; family Palsa-688; genus JAKCDU01. Next base: position 4,192 of record DATGAX010000224.1, on the reverse strand, counting down.
GCCGACCCGGAGGACGTGCGGGTCACGCTGCGGCAGCTCTCCGACCTCGACCTCATCGCCGCCCGCCGCGTGGCCGAGGAGCTGAAGGGGGCCGGGTGGGCCGAGCCCGAGGCCCGCACGGTGGTCGAGACGGCGGGCCGGGCCGCCTGGCGGAGCGGTCGCAGCCTCGTCGAGGTGCTGGCCGCCGACCGAACCGTCACGGACGCGGTCCCGGAGGAGCGGCTCCGGCGCCTGGCCGGCGAGCTCCGCCGGGACGGCGCCCGGGAGGCGGCGGCCACCGCCGAGCGTCTCGCCCAGGTCCCCGGCTTCCAGAAGCCGGTCCGGCTCGGTGACCTCACCGACGAGGAGGTGGCCGGCTTCGCCGCCGTGTTCGTCCCGGGCGGCGCCGGCGCGCCCGCCGACCTCGCCACGCATCCGGACGTCGGGCGGGTGCTCCGGGGGGCCCACGCCGCCGAGAGGGTCGTGGGCACGGTGTCGCACGGCGCGGCCGCCCTCCTGTCCGCCGGCGGCCGGCCGGACGGTGCCTGGCTGTTCGACGGCTACCGGATGGCCGCCTGCACCAACGAGGAGGAGGCCCAGACACCGGGTGGATCCCTGGACCGGCCCTGGTCGGTGGAGGACGCCCTGAAGAACGCCGGCGCCATCCTCGACACCGCCGCGGCGTGGACGCCGCGCGTCGTCGTCGACCGGAACCTGATCACCGCCCAGAACCCGATGTCGGCCGGCGCAGCCGTCGACGCGGTCCTCAAGCGCCTCGAACTCTTCGAGGAGACCGCTCCGGCCAGGGGCAGCGCCGCGTGGAAGCCCGAGGATCCGGCCGCGCCACCCGACGAGCTGGCTCGGGTGTTCTTCGACCGTCTCGACCGGCACGACGTCGACGGCGCCCTGGCCCTGCTCGACCCGGCCGCCGAGATCGAGCTCCTGCCGCTCCGCCTCGCCGGCCGGGCCGACCAGGTGGGAAGGGCCTTCCTGGAGAACCTGGTGTCGGCCTTCCCTGATCTCGTCGTCCGGCCTCGCAGCGTCTTCGCCACGCCCCGCGGAACGGTCGTGGCCGAGATCGTCGTGGAGGGCACCCAGGCCGCCGACTTCTACGGAGTGCTCAACCAGCGCCGGCACATGGACCTCCGCCAGGCCTGGAGGCTCGAAGTGGCCGAGGGCCGGGTGCGGTCCCTGCGGGCCTACTGGTGCCAGAACCAGCTGTACCGCCGCCTCGGCGTTCGACGCCTGGACGCAGTGCGCTGATGGACCGGTCGTCGGACGCCGAAGCAACCGTGCTCGGTTTCTTCGACGCCCACCGCCACCACAACGTCGAGCGGATGGCCGGCTGCTGCGCCGACGGCGCGGAGTTCTCCTACGTGCCGGTCGAGTGGTGGGGAAAGCAGCGGGTCGTGCGGGGCGACGGGACGGTCGGCACCGTCGGAAAGGCGCTGTGGACCGGATTGTTCGAAGCATTCCCCGACGTCACGAACGAGGTGACATCCCTGGTCGCCGACGGTGACGGCAACGTCGCCGCCGAGGTAGTCGTGAGCGGCACCCAGTCCGGCGAGTGGGGCACGACCGGCAACCGGAGGCGGCGGTTCTCCCTGCCGCACCTGTTCGTCTTCCGGGTCGGGGACGGCGGGCTGATCGAGCGGGTCGCCGCCTACTGGGACGACGCCCAGCTGCGGGAGCAGCTCGGCGCCGTCGACGTTGACTGAGGGGGGGTTGCGGTGGCACTGCTCCGGCGAGACGAGTGGGAGGACCTCGTCGACGACATCGACTGGACACCGACCTACGTCGACGACACGGCCCTCTTCCCCGACTGGCTGGCCGGGACCGGCAAGGTGCCCAGGGACGCTTGGGGGGCCTGGGAAGTCAGCTACAAGGTGAGCTATCCCGACTACGTAGCGACCCAGCGCGAAAAGGAGGCCGGCGTCTACGCCGTCAAGGCCGCCCTAGGGCGCTCGAGCGTCTTCCCGAAGCTGGCCGAAGGCTGGAAGACGATCGCCAAGGCGCACTTCGGCGCGGTCGCCCTCGTCGAGTACATGGGCATGCTCGGCGAGCTGCGAATGGCCCGCTTCGGGCTGGCCGCGGCATGGCGGAACACGGCGACGCTCGGTGCCCTCGACGAGATCCGCCACACCCAGGTGCAGCTGGCGGTGGCGCACCAGCTCCTGGCCGAGGACCCCCAGTTCGACTGGGCGCACAAGGCCTTCCACACCAACGACTGGGTTGTCGTGGCCGCCCGGGCGGTGCTCGACGGGATGATCGCCGGGGCCAACGTCGTGGATCTCGCCCTGCAGTTGCCGTTCACCTTGGAGACCGGGTTCACGAACCTCCAGTTCGTCGCCCTCGCCGCCGACGCCCTCGACGTCGGCGACGTCAACTTCGCCAACATGATCTCGAGCATCCAGACCGACGAGGCCCGCCACGCCCAGCAGGGCGGCCCGACCCTGGAGATCCTCCTCGAGCACGACCCGGAGCGGGCACAGTGGGCGGTGGACAAGACCTTCTGGCTGTCGGCCCGGCTCTTCGCCGCCATCACCGGCCCGGCCATGGACTACTACACGCCGCTCGAGCACCGCCGGCAGTCGTACCGGGCGTTCATGGAGGAATGGATCGTCGGGCAGTTCATGCGCAGCCTGGCCGACTACGGCCTGCGCAAGCCGTGGTACTGGAACGAGTTCCTCGAGGGTCTCGACATCTGGCACCACTCGCTGCATCTCGGGACGTGGTTCTGGCGGCAAACGCTGTGGTGGCGGCCGCCCGCCGGGGTGTCCCGGGCCGAACGGGCGTGGCTGGCCGAGCGGTACCCCCGCTGGGAGGACCTGTACGGGCCGCTGTGGGACGTCATCATCGCCAACGTCAACGCCAACCGGATGGAGACCACGTTCCCCGAGACCCTCCCCTGGCTGTGCAACACCTGCCACCTCCCGATCACGACCTATTCGCAGTCGCCCTACGACGGACGCTGGCAGGTGCGGACCTACCCGCTGGACTACGGCCGGTCGACGTACCACTTCTGCTCGAAGCCGTGCCGCCAGATCTGGTGGCAGGACAAGGACCTGTTCGGCGTGAAGACGGTGACGGAGCGCCTGGTGGACGGGGAGATCCAGCCGCCCGACATGGCCGGAGTCGTCGCCTGGATGGGCCTCACGCCCGACGTCATGGGCGACGACGGCGACGCCTACCGGTGGGCGGAGGAGTACCGGTGACCGGCCCGCCGCGCCGCCGCCGCCTCCGGACCTGGAGCGCTCTCGGCGAACTCGGCCGGGTGCCGAGCGAGTACGAGATCGTCACCCACGACACCAACTACACCCTGCGCACGGGCCGCTCGGCGGCGCTGGAGATGAACCCGAGCTCACCGGCCAACCTGTGGTTCCTGACCTACCGGGACCGGTCGCCCCTCCAGGCACCGGACTGGAACGGATTCCGAGATCCCGACCAGCTCACCTACCGGGCCTACGTGACCCTCCAGGACGAGCAGGAGACCGTCGTCCGGGGCCTCCTCGACGAGTACTCCGACGCCGGCCACGACGCCCGGCTGCCAGCCGCCTGGCTGAAGACCCTGGCCCTGCTGTTCACCGCCGCCCGCCGTCCCGCCCACGCCACCCAGCTCTGCCACAGCTACGTGGCCCAGATGGCGCCGTCGTCGTACATCTCGAACTGCGCCGCCTTCGCCGCCGCCGACATGCTCCGCCGGGTGAGCGTCCTCGCCTACCGCACCCGGGAACTGCAGCGGGCCCACCCCACCGTGGGTTTCGGCACCGCCGACCGGGCCCGCTGGGAGACGGACCCGGCCTGGCAGCCCGCCCGCCGGGCGCTGGAGGAGGCGCTCGTCGCCTACGACTGGGGCGAATCGTTCGTGGCCGTCAACCTCGTCCTGCGGCCCACCCTCGACGACATCCTCCTCCGGCAGCTCGGCGAGACCGCCCGGGACAGGGGCGACGACCTGACCTGGCTGCTGCTGGCCAACCTCGACCTCGACGCCGCCCGGTGCCGGCGGTGGAGCACCGCCCTCGCCGACTACGCCATCGCCCAACGCCGCGAGAACGCCGACGTCATCGAGCGGTGGGTGGCCCGGTGGACGCCCCGGGCCGATGCCGCGGCCGAGGCCCTCGTTCAGGTGCTGGACCGGGCGAGGACGTCGTAGTCGACGGCCGGCGTGCGGGTCCCCACCCGGCGTCCGGCCAGTAGCCCGGCACCACCGCTG
>DATGAX010000223.1:0-7449 GCA_035312965.1 Acidimicrobiales bacterium | reverse complement strand
GAGTAGGCGAGCGTCGGCAGGGCCCGGGCGAAGGCGGAGACGGGCGGGAAGTTGGACTTGGCCGCGAAAGGCAGGTCCAGGGGCGGCGCCCGGTCGAAGCCGAAGGAAGTGGCCTCGTCGTAGAGGTTCTGGGGGCCGAGCAGGAGGCCGAGCTGCCCGAAGCCGGTGTCGCAGGAGATGGTGAACAGCTGGGCCAGGTTGCCGCCGCACAGCTCGCCCCCGAAGTTGTGCAACTGCAGGTTGGTCTGTGGCAGCGGCAGGGCGGCCAGGGTGGGCTGCACCTGGTCGACCAGGGCCGGGCTGTGGTCATAGACCGCGGCCGAAGTGATGATCTTGAACGACGACCCGGGGAACCAGCTCTGGCGGTAGGCGGGCGGGTCGAGGACCGCTCCCGAGGTGGTTTGGAGGGCCTTGTAGGCGGCTGCCACCTGGGCCAGCTGGTGCCCGGCCAGGGTGTTCGGGTCGAAGCTGGGGTTGGAGTACATGGCCAGGACGGCGCCCGTGCGCGGGGCGAGGGCGACGACCGACCCCTGCCGGCCGGCCAGCTCGGTGCGGGCCACGGTCTGCAGCTTGTCCAGGAGGGTGAGGGTGACGGACTGGCTGACGTCCGTGTTGGTCAGCAGGTTCCTGACGCCCTGGAGGCTGGTGGGCAGCTTGAACGGGCTCTTCTTGCCGGTGAGCACCTTGTCGTAGATGCGCTCGGCGCCGTCCGAGCCGTAGGTGAAGGAGAAGAAGCCGGTGACCTGCTCGAACAGCGCCCCCGTCGGGTACTGCCGCAGGTACTTGAACGAGTCGCGGCTGGGTGCCGACGTGGCCAGCGTGACGCCGTCGGCGGAGATGATGTTGCCCCGTTGGGCGGTGTACTCCTTGACCACCGCTTCGCCGTTGAGCGGGTTCGCGTTGAGGGACGAGGCGTGGACGATCTGCAGGTAGTTGAGGTTCACGAACAGGGCGGCGAACAGCACCATGATCCCGAGGCCGAGGAGGCGGATCTGGCGGTTCATCGGCGCCGCCGGGCCGGGCGGGCCGGACAGGCTCGTGGGGGTCATGGGTACAGGGCCGCGTCGGGGCGGAGGGGGAGCGGGCTCTCGACGTCGTGGGAGATGCGGACCAGGAGAGCCATCAACAGGTAGTTGGCGATGAGCGACGAGCCTCCGTAGGACACGAAAGGCAAGGTGATGCCGGTGAGCGGGATCAGCCGGGTGACGCCTCCGATGATCACGAACGTTTGCACGCCGACGATGAGCGCCAGTCCGGTGGCCAGCAGCTTCTCGAACGGGTTGTCGCAGCGGACCGCCACCCGGAGGCCGGTACCCACCAGGAGCAGGTAGCCGAACAGGAGGGCGGACGCCCCGATGAGGCCCAGCTCGTCGGCGATGACGGCGAAGATGAGGTCGGTGGACGCCTCGGGAATGTGGCTGGCGCTGCTCTGGCCCGGGCCCTGGCCCCACAGGCCGCCGGCGGCGATGGCGAACACGCCCTGGATGATCTGGTAGCCGGAGGTCTGGGAGTGGACCCACGGGTCGAGCCATGACTGGATGCGGGTGTGGGCGTGGCCGATGACCTTGAGGGCCAGCACCGACCCGGCCGCGAATAGGACGGCGCCCAGGCCCAGGTAGTACCCCCGGCCGGTGGACACCCACAGCATCCCGATGAACAGGGCGAAGAAGAGGAAGGACGATCCGAGGTCGTTCTCGGCCAGGAAGATGACGAGGGACAATCCCCACGCCGCCACGATCGGGGCCAGGTAGCGGGGGTCGAGCACCAGGAAGCGGCCGATCCGCCGGGTGCCCCGGCTGAGGAGGTCGGCCCGCTCCACCATCACCGAGGCGAAGAAGATGGCCAGGGCCAGCTTGGCCAGCTCGCCGGGCTGGAAGTTGAACGAGCCGAGGTGTATCCACAGCCGGGCGCCGTTGATGTTCTCGCCGATCCCGGGGACCAGGGGGAGGAGGAGGAGGCCGATGCCGAGCAGCGCGAATGTGTACCGGTAGCGCTCGAGGTCGCGGGCCCGGCGGACCACGAACAACGTGGCGATGAAGGCGGCCACCCCGATCAACGTCCAGAACGCCTGCAGCCGGGCCTGGTGGGGGGACAGCCGGGCGATGAACACGTAGCCGATCCCGTTGAGCAGGCCCGCCACCGGCAGCAGGATCGGGTCGGCCTCGGGGGCCAGGCGGCGCACGGCCATGTGGGCGGCCACCAGCAGGATGAAGATGGCGGCGAGGAAGGGGCCGATGTTGCCGGGCAGGTTGCCCGCCTTGCCGAAGCCGGCCAACGCGTAGAGGCCGCCGGTGAGGATGACGACCAGGAAGATCAGGCCCAGCTCGGTGCGACGGCGGGCGGGGACGGCGGCCGGGGCGACGGCGGGCCGGGCGGCAGGGGCCGCAGGGGCGGTCATCGGGGGAATGAAACGGTATGGGCCGTCATGGACGTACCGTCGTCGTCGGGGCGCGGGGCCTGGTGGTGGTCGTCGAGCGCGGCGGCGCGGTGGTGGGCGGGGCGGCCGCCGCCTGGGCGGCCTGGTAGGCGGCGACCAGGCTCTGGACGTACCGGTTGGCCGCCGCCACCGAGGACTCTTCCTGACCCGACCGCAGGGCCGGCACGGCGGCGGGCAGGACGTCGGCCGTGGTGTAGCCGGTGGTCTGCTTGAGCGTCGGGTCGAGCCCGAGGACACCGCCCGGCCGCCCCTGGAAGATGGCGATCTGGTCCCCCCGCAGGCCGACGAAGTACGAGGAACGGGCGTACCAGACGATCCCGGCTGCGGCGGCGGCCAGGATGAGCACGAAGAGAAGCAGGAAGGCGACGACCCGGATCGTGAGCGGGGATCGGGTGGGTCGCCGGACGCGGCGCGGCCGGTCCTGGTTCGGCCGGTCGTGGTTCGGTAGGTCGCCGTCGACGGGCGGGGCCGCCCCCGATGGTTCGGGGCCGGCGACGGCCAGGACGGTGGTGTCGTCGGCCCGGGGCGGGGGTGCGGTCGCCCCGCTCCCCTCGTCGATCCCGCCGACCGCGTCGACCGCGCCGACCGCGTCGACCGCGTCGATCCCGTCGACCGCGTCGACCACGTCGACCACGACGACGGTGATGTTGTCGTTGCCTCCCAACCGCTTGGCTTCGTCGACCAGCTCCCGGGCCGCCTCCCGGGGGTCGGCGAAGCGGCGGAGGAAGGAGGCGATGCGGTCGTCGCTCACCTCCCGGGGCAGGCCGTCGCTGCACAGCAGGTACCGGTCGCCGGGACGGGGATCCTCGACGAAGAGGTCGATGGGCACCTCCGGCTCGACGCCGAGGGCCCGGGTCATGATGTTGCGCCGGGGGTGCACTTCGGCCTCGGCCGGGGTCAGGCGGCCTTCGGCGACCAGCTCGGCGACCAGATTGTGGTCCGAGGTGATCTGGCGCAGCTCGTCGTCGTGGAACAGGTACAGCCGCGAGTCGCCGATGTTGATGATGGCCAGCTCGGGCCCTTCGACCAGGGCGATGGCCACCAGGGTGGTGCCCATGCCGCGCATCTCGGGATGGGCTTCCGCCTCCTCCCACACCGCCCGGTTGGCCGCTTGGGCGGCGTGGATGAGCCGGTCCGTGGTGGAGTGATCCGATCCGGAAAACCCCTGGTCCAGGGCCTGGATGGCCAGCGACGACGCCACCTCGCCGGCCGCCGCGCCGCCCATGCCGTCGGCCACCGCGTAGAGCGGGTCGGCGGTGAGCAGGGAGTCCTGGTTGTTGTTGCGGACCAGCCCCACGTCGGTGGCGGCGCCGGCGCGGAGGGCTACCACAGGCCGGGCGGCGGCGTCACTTGCGCACCTCCAGGGTGGTGCGGCCGAACTGGACCTTGTCGCCCTTGCGGATGGCGACGGCGGCGGTGACCTTGCGACCGTTGAGGAACGTGCCGTTGGTGGACCCGAGGTCCTCGACGAGGAGGTCCCGGTCCCGCCGGAACACCCGAGCGTGCAACTGCGAGACGAACGTGTCGTCGGGCAGGTAGACCGCGCAACCCCCGGCCCGGCCGACCGTCACCTCGGTGCCCAAGAGGAATTCCGCGCCTTTCATGGTTTCAGGTGACAAAACGACGAGCTTTTCGGGTCCCAGCGCTCCGGCGTCCGGGGGGCTGGTGACGGCGGCGGGCGGCGCCGGAACGGGGGCCGGGCTCGGAACGGGGACCGCCTTGGGTTCGCGGGTCTCGACCCACACCGCCCGCAGCACGCGGAGGAAGAACAGGTAGAGGATGGCCAGGAACACGTACTTGAGCAGCGTGAGAACAGGATCGGGCACGGGCCGTCCCGGGTCTAGCCCCGCTCGAAGCCGATGGTCGTGGCCCCCACGGTGATGCTGTCGCCGCTGGCGAGGAGGCGCGGCCCGGTCAGTGGCAGGCCGTTGAGCTTCGTGCCGTTGGTGCTGCCGCGGTCGGCGATCTCGTACTGCGACAGGGAGGACCCGTCGCCGGTCACCGGCCTGATCTGGGCATGGACGCGGCTCACGTTGGGGTCCGACAGCACGACCGTGCAGTCGGGCAGGCGCCCGATGGTGACGACCTGGTCGGCCAGGGCGAGGGTACGGCCGTCTGGTAGGTGCAAGCGGCTGACCAGCGCTTCTTCGTGGCGGACCATCTCCCCCGACACCAGAACCATCCCGGGGGCCAGCTGGTCGTCGGTCTCCATGACCACCGACACCGGGCCGACGAAGCTGTAGCGCTCCACCTCGGCATGGTCCTTGGCCACCGCCACCAGCTCGTCGATCAGCTCGTCCTCGATCGACGCGAACCGGTCCCGGTCGGCGGAGGAGAGCACCACCACGAAGTCGTTGGGCGTCAGCGTGCCCCGGGGCGCCACGGTGCGGCGCAGATCCATCTCGCGGGTCAGGCGCCGCCCGATCTCGACCGGCTGCAACCCGCCCCGGAAGGCCCGGGCGAAGACGCCCTCGACCATCCGTTCCAAGCGCCGCTCGAACTGTTGAAGTCCCATGGCCAGGAGGATGGTACCCGGAGCGAGCACCCGGCAGATGCTCATGGTTGCCCGGCCCGGGGCCTGGCCCGGCGGCGTGAGGTATGCTCTGCCCTCCACTCGGGCGAGTGGCGGAATTGGCAGACGCGCAGGATTCAGGTTCCTGTGTCCGCAAGGACGTGGGGGTTCAAGTCCCCCCTCGCCCACCCGGTTGGAACGGGTTTGCCCGGGAATGCGCAGTTCGGTGGGTGGCCCCTGGCATGGCACGACATGGTCGTTTATGCTTCGCGCCCGTGGCGAAGGGGCGCCGATCCCGGCGCGTCAAGCTCCAGCCCAAGCCTGGGGGAACCGGCGAGACGCCGGCGCGCCCGGAGGAGCCCACCGAGCCCGAGGACATGGTCAGCCGCATCGACGCCCTGCGGGAGGACGTCCGCAAGGCCCGCGGCGAATCGGCGGCCCGCAATCGGCGGCCGGCCCAAGCGGGGAAGGCGGCCGGAGGGAAGGCCGAAGGCGAGGCGGACCAGTCCCCGGCGGACCAGTCCCCGGCGGACCAGTCCCCGGCGGAGGAGGCGGAGCCCACCGAGAGCGGCGAAACCGGACCGTCGGCGCCCGGATCCGACACGGAGAGCGTCGCCCCGGCCCGGCCCACCCAGGCCGGCCCACCCCCCCTGCCACCGGCGCGGACCGGCCCCCTCGGCGACCGGCCCGAGCTGCACCCTCCTTATCCCCGCCCGGGCCGGGACCGCCGCCGGGGCGTGGCTCTGGGCGGGGTGGCTGTCCTTATAATTGCGGGCGTCGTGATCGGGGTGCTGGCCAGCTCCTCGAGCAGCCCGACCAAGCGGCCGGCCATCGCCTCCTACATGAGCAGCCACGTACCCGCCGGTACGCCGGTGGCTCTGGTCGGTAACGTCAAGAGCGCCCTGCCGGCCGAGTACCCGCCCGTGGCCATCTCCAGCGGCAACATGGACTCGGCCAGCCACCTCGAGTACGCCATCGCCCCCGATCCGGTGTCGGCCGCCGGCCCTTCGTTGGCGGCCTTCGTGACGGCCCACGGACGGCTGGTCGCGGTCGACCAGGGCCGGGCGTCCCTGTGGCGGATCGCGCCTGGAGCGGCGACCACCTCCAGCACGGCGCCGGCGACCACAGCCGCTCCGGCCCCGACGACCGCCAGCACCGCCCCGGCGACCACTGCGGCCCCGGCCACCACTGCGGCCCCGGCCACCGCGCCGCCGACGACCGCGCCGCCGACCACCGCCCCCCCGCCGACCGCGCCGCCGACCACCACCCCGCCCTCGACCGGGACCCCGTCGGGCCCGGTGACCACACCGGGCACCGTGGCGACCACGATCGTCGTTCAGCACGGCCAGAGCATGTGGAGCATCGCCCAGACCGTCGTGGCCCAGCGGTCGGGCACCGCCCCGACCACGGCCCAGGTGGGCCGGTACTGGTCGCAGATGCTCGCCGCCAACGCCGGGCACCTGCCCGTCCCCGGGAACCCCAACCTCGTGTTCGCCGGGACGGCCCTGATCCTGCCGGCCGGGGGATGAGGCACCGTCTGGGGCTTCCCGGCGGTAGCGTCGCGACCAAGAGGTAGAGAGATGGTGCTGCGACCGGGATCCCGGCGAACTGAGGCGTTGGATCTCGAGGCCGCCCGCCGGGTGGTGTCGCGGGCGGAGCGGCGGGCCCTCGAACGGGCCGAGGAGCTGCGCCAGGAAGCCGACGAGATCCTCAAGGCGGCCTCCAACCAGGCGGTTGACGCTGAAGTGAAGGTTCGGGAACAGTTCGCGGCGGAGCTGCAGGCTCTGCGGGAGGAGCTGGCCGGGACCAGCCGGCGGGCCACTGTGGCGGAGAGCCAGCTCGAGTTGCTGCGGACCCGGGAGGCGGAGGAGGGTGGCACCGACGCCGCGACCGCGCAGAGCGGCGGATCGTCCACGACGGGTGACGGTGGGGGCCACGCCACCGAGGTCGCCCCAGAGGCCGTGCCCGGTCTGCGCGTGGTCAGCACCGACCCGGGACGGGACCCGGCCCAGCTCTCTGAGTTCGGGGAGCGACTGGCGGGCGACCCGGAGCGGTTGGTGGCGGCGACCGGGGCGGCCGCGGCCCGCCTGCACGCCCGGGCCGAGCTGGAGATGGTCCGGTGCCGCGACGAAGCGCTGCGCATCCTCACCGACGCCAGCCGGGAGGCCGAGGACCTCCTGATGTCGGCCATCGCGGCCATCGACCGCGACACCGCCATCGCCGCCGCCACCCTCGAGCAGGCCGAGCGGGACGGGTCGGCGGCCGCCGCCCGGCGGGGGGACGCCGAAGCGGCGCTGGAGGCGGTCGAGGAGCAGGCGGCCCGGCTCCGGGAGGAGGCCCGGTCGGAGGCCGACCGGCGGGTCAACGAGGCCCGGGCCGAGGCCGACCGGCTGGTCGAGGAGGCCCGGGCCGAAGCGGCCCGGATCGTCGAAGCGTCCCGTCACGACGCGGCCCGCCATCTGGAGGAGGCCCTGGCCCGGGTCGACCAGCTCTCCGAGGA
>DATGAX010000222.1:0-2031 GCA_035312965.1 Acidimicrobiales bacterium | reverse complement strand
ATCGACGCCGCCGTCGCCGCGTTGGACCGGTCCCGACCCCAGAGGGAGGACGGCGAGCTGGTGCTCGATGAGGTGCGGGCCGGGGCCGGTCTGGTGCGTCTCCTGTGCCGGGACGGGAGGGCCCGCCTGGACGGCGACGGCAGGCTGGCCGCGGTCCCGGAGAAGGAGCGTGCCGAGCTGGCCGCGACCCTCGAGCCCATGATCGACGAGTACCGCCGCCTGTGGCTGGCGCGCAACCGACCCGGGGGCCTCAGCGACAGCGCGTCCTGGCTGGAGCGTCTGCTGGGGGCCTACCGCACGGGCGAGGTCGATCCCGCCTGACCGAGGTCGATGGCGCTCGACCGACGCGTCGCGCCACGGCGGAGTTCTCGGCTTCGTCCCCGATGTCCGGGTCCTGAGTCCGGGCGCAAGCCGAATCCCTGGGGCTTCCTTACCGCTTCTTGGGTCAGGGTGCTTGGCCCGGCGCGCCGATCAATTCCTTCGAACTCGCTGAATGAATCAAGCCAACCGAGGAGCTGCAATGGAACACAGGAAGGCCTTGGCGGTGGCTGGAGGAGTCGCCCTCCTCTCCCTTTCCGGATCTCTGGCCGTCGGCGCCACCGCGGGGCTGCTGGGCTTCACCGTTCCCAAACAGCTGGGACGGGTCGGCTCCTTCGTCCCCACATCGGTGGCGAGCGGCCCCGTCGCCGCGACCGCCCCTCGATACACGACCGCGGCCAACACGGGCTGGGCCACCCAGCCCGCGCCGGCCACGGCGGCGGTGGCACCGCCCGCGGCCGCGGCGGCCGCCGCTCCCACCGTGCCCACCCTGGCCGCGCCGCCGCTGATCGGTGGGGTCCAGGTGCAGGTCGCCCCGGGACAACCGGCGGCCGGCCCCTCGGCTCCCGCGGCCACAGGACCCATTCCGGCCCCGTCGGCTCCGCCCGCCGCCGGGCCCGTCGACCCCTCGGCCAACACCTCCATCCAGGCGACGCCCGCTACCCAGCCCCCGCCCAACCCGAACGCGTCGCAGCCGGCATCGCCTCCCCCGTCGTCCAGCGATCCCGCACCGGCACCCCAGCCGGCTCCGAGCTCGAGCCCGTCGACCACGTCCACCACCGCCGCCCCCGCTCCCGCGCCGGCACCGCAGCCGGCCCCGAGCACGACGACGACCACGGCGGCGCCTGCTCCCAGCACCACAACCACGAGCACCACCGCCCCCCAGGCCAGCTCGTCCGCCGACGACTGAGAACGAACGGAAACGACAGACAGACATGAGCCGCAAGCGCAACGACGACACCGGGAGCTCCGCTGAGAGCTCCACCCAGGGCTCCGAGCCCCTGGGCTCCGAGACCCTTCACCGCCTCACGTCAGAGAGTGCGGCCCCCGCCGCCTCGAGCGGCGACGCCACGGTCGAGCGGATCCGCAAGCGGGCCCAGCGCCGGCCCGCGGCGAGCGCCGGTCTGATCGGCTTCGAGGCTCCCCTCGCCGACGGGACGGGTGCCCCGCCAGCCCCGTCCCGTCGGACTCCACGCGGATCGGGCGGCCGCAAGCGCCGCCACGTCGCTACCGGCGCCCGGGCCGTGATGGCCGGCGTCAGCGCGTCGAGCGCCTTCATCGTCATGGGGCAGCTGGTCATGAACGAGCAGCGGGCCACCGCCGCCCTCAAGAAGACCAAGCCGTCGGGCACGGACGCGACGCAGTCGGCCGGGGGCACCACCGCCTCGGTCGCAGCCGGCGCCGCACCGGCGGACACGACGACCACGGGAGCCCCGGGCTGGAGCGCCAACCCCGCCGCCGCTCCCCCCGGCACCGTCCCCGCGGGTGCCACCGCCTCGACCGTGGCCGGCGCCCCCGCCGGCGTGGCCGCCCCCGGAGCCCCCTCGGCCGGCGGCCAGCCCGCTTCCGCCGGCGGCGGAGCGGTGGCCATGGGCGGCCAGACGGCGGCGGGCATGCCCACGACCAACGCCCAGGCCGTGCCCGGCGGCCAGCCCACGGCCGTCGCCCCCGCAGCCGGCAGTCAGCCCGCGGGACCGGCCACGTCCTCGGGCG
>DATGAX010000221.1:0-2766 GCA_035312965.1 Acidimicrobiales bacterium | reverse complement strand
TACACGACCAGAAACGACGCCACCGCCCACGACGCGTTGCTGTGCGTCCAGACCGGCTCGTCGATGGACGACCCGAAGCGGTTCAAGTTCCACGGCGACGAGCACTACCTCAAGACCGCGGCCGAGATGCGGTCGCTCTTCCGGGACTACCAGGAGGCGTGCGACAACACGCTGTGGATCGCCGAGCGGGCCGATGTCACCATCGAGTTCGGCAAGCCCAAGCTGCCCGAGTTCCCCCGGCCCCCCGGCGTCGAGACGGCCGACGAGTACCTCCGCCAGCTGACCATCGAAGGGGCCCGGGCCCGCTACGGCGCCGACCTGCCGCCCGAAGTCACCGAGCGGCTGGACTACGAGCTGGCGGTCATCTCCGACATGGGGTTCTCCGACTACTTCCTCGTCGTCTGGGACCTCATCCGCCACGCCAAGGAGCACGGCATCCGGGTCGGACCGGGGCGGGGCAGCGCGGCGGGCTGCTGCGTGGCCTACTGCCTGCGCATCGTCGACCTCGACCCCATCCGCTACGACCTGTTGTTCGAACGGTTCCTCAACCCGGGCCGCAAACAGATGCCCGACATCGACATGGACTTCGACGAGCGGTACCGCTCGGAGATGATCCGCTACGCGGCCGAGCGGTACGGCTGGGACCGGGTGGCTCAGATAGTCACTTTTTCCACGATCAAAGCCAGGGCCGCGGTGCGTGACGCGGCCCGCGTCCTCGGTTACCCGTACGGCCTCGGGGATCGCATCGCCAAGCTGATGCCCCCGCTGGTCATGGGCCGGGACACGCCTCTCTGGGCCTGTCTGGAGGAGAGCCCCAAGTTCGCCGACGGGTACAAGCAAGCCTCCGAGTTGCGGGAGTTGGTGGCCACGGACCCCGACGCGGCCAAGGTCGTCGAGGTGGCCCGGGGCCTCGAGGGCATGCGGCGCCAGGACGGCATCCACGCCGCCGCAGTCGTGATCTCGGGCGACCCGCTCACCGACCACCTGCCGATCCAGCGCAAGCCGGAGCCGGGCGGCCGGCCCGAGGACGCCCCCATCGTCACCCAGTACGAGATGCACGGGGTGGAGGACCTGGGCCTCCTCAAGATGGACTTCCTCGGCCTGCGCAACCTGTCGGTGATCGAGCGGGCCCTCGACCTCATCGAGGCCAACACCGGCGAGCGCATCGACATCGACGCCATCCCGCTCGACGACCCCAAGGTCTACGAGATGCTCCAGCGGGGCGAGTCGATCGGCATCTTCCAGCTCGAGGGCGGCCCGATGCGGGCCCTCATGCGCTCCCTGGCCCCCGACTCCTTCGACGACATCGCCGCCCTCAACGCCCTGTACCGGCCCGGGCCGATGGCGGCCAACATGCACTACGACTACGCCGACCGCAAGAACGGCCGCAAGCCCATCACCTACCTGCACGAGGATCTGGCCGACGTCCTGGGCGACACGCAGGGGCTGATGGTCTTCCAGGAATCGATGATGCGGGTGGCCCAGAAGATCGCCGGCTACTCGCTGGAGGAAGCGGACAACCTGCGCAAAGCGGCGGGCAAGAAGATCCGCGAGGTGATGGCCAAGGAGCGGCAGAAGTTCATAGCCGGCTGCGAGCGGACCGGCTACGGGGCCAAGCTGGGCGAGCAGCTCTTCGACATCATCGAGCCCTTCGCCGACTACGCGTTCAACAAGTCGCACGCCTACGGCTACGCCCTGGTCGGCTACCAGACGGCCTGGCTCAAGGCCAACTACCCGGCCCAGTACCTGGCCGCCCTCCTCACCAGCGTCAAGGACGACAAGGACAAGACCGGCTTCTACCTCGCCGAGTGCCGGGCCCAGGGCATCGAGGTGCTGGTCCCGGAGATCAACGTGGCGGCGTCGGAGTTCACCGCAGTGGAGTTCGCCGACCCGGCTACGGGCCGGACCCGCTGGGTCATCCCGTTCGGCCTATCGGCCATCCGCAACGTGGGCGAGGCGCTGGTGGAGAAGGTGATCGCCGAGCGGGAGGCGGGCGGCCCGTTCACCGACTTCTACGACTTCTGCAACCGGGTCGACCCGATGGTGCTCAACAAGCGCACCGTCGAGTCGCTCGTCAAGGCCGGCGCCTTCGACCAGGTGGGCCATCCCCGCCAGGGCCTGTGCCTGGTCTTCGACCAGATCGTCGAGCGCACCCTGGCCCGCCGGCGGGAGGCCGACCAGGGGGTCATGAGCCTCTTCGGCGAGATGGGCGGGGGCGGCGAGGTGCTCTTCGACGACGCCCGGGTGCCCATCCCCGACCAGGAGTTCGACAAGTCGGCCCGCCTGGCGTTCGAGAAGGAGATGCTCGGCCTCTACCTGTCCGACCACCCCCTGATGGGCCTGGAGCAGGCGCTGAGCCGCCACACCGACACCACCATCGCCGAGCTGAGAGACCAGGCCGCCCGGGAGGAGGCCGGGACGGTGCCCGATACGGGGTACGCCACCGGGCGCGGCGCCGACCTGCGGTGTGTGGGCGGCGTCATCACGTCGCTGGTGCGGAAGTACACCAAACGCGGTGATCTGATGGCCACATTCGTCCTGGAGGACCTCGAGTCCTCCATCGAGGTCTGGGTCTTTCCCCGCACGATGACCGAGGTCGGCCACCTCCTGACCGACGACGCCGTCGTCTGCGTCAAGGGCCGGCTGGACCTGCGCGACGAGCAGCCCAAGTTCATCTGCATGGAGCTCAAGCGGCCGGAGCTGTCGACCGGCCAGGCCGAGCCCCTCCACATCCACCTCCCCCTCCACGCCCTGTCCGACGACCGG
>DATGAX010000220.1:0-2191 GCA_035312965.1 Acidimicrobiales bacterium | reverse complement strand
TCCCCGGCATCACGAAGACCAACATCAAGCCTCAGGTGGACTCGTGGGACTTCCCCGCCACATCGTCAGCCGACGGCCACTCGGTGCTGGTGCTGGCCGAAGGCCGCCTGGTCAACCTGGGCTGCGCCACCGGCCACCCGAGCTTCGTCATGTCGGCGTCGTTCACCAACCAGGTGCTGGCCCAGATCGAGCTGTTCACCCGCACCGAGGAGTACCCGACGGGCGTCTACGTGCTGCCCCGCCGCCTCGACGAGAAGGTGGCCCGGCTGCACCTGGAGAAGCTGGGTGTGAGGCTGACGTCGCTGTCCGAGCGGCAGGCCGACTACCTCGGGGTGGACCTGGGCGGCCCGTACAAGTCGGAGATGTACCGGTACTGAACCACGGACAAAGGAGCCGCCGGTGCGGGTAGGCGCCTATCCCGGCACCTTCGATCCCCCTACCGTCGCCCATCTGGCCATAGCCGAGGCCGCCCTCCAGCAGGGCGGCCTCGACCTGGTCGCGCTGGTGGTGTCGCGGACGCCGCTCGGGAAGGCCCCCTCAGTGCCCACTTTCGACGACCGCGTGGCCGTCCTCGAGGCGGCGGCCGCCGCCCGGCCCTGGCTGACGGTCCGGGTCACCGACCACAAGCTGATCGCCGATGTGGCGGCCGGCTACGACGCCGTGATCATGGGCACGGACAAGTGGCTGCAGGTCGTCGACCCGGCCTGGTACGGAGGATCGGAAGAAGGGCGGGACCGGGCGCTGGCCGCCCTGCCCCGGGTGCTGCTGGCGGCCCGACCCGGAGCGGCCCAAACCGGAGCAGCATGGACCGGTCCGCTCCCGTCGTCGGCCCGGGTCCTGGACGTCCATCCCGCCCACGGCCCTGTGTCGTCGACCCTCGTGCGGGCCGGGCGGGTGGAGTGGATGATCGAGGAGGCGGCCGCCTTCGACCGGCGCACCGGCGCGTGGACCGAACCGGCCCGCTATGCCGCTAAATCGGGGACGGGTCGCACTAGCCTCCCTCCGATGCCTGAGCCCGACCAGCCTCGGGGGTGACCCCCATTTACGCCGCGGGAGGTCTCCTGGTCGTCGCTCAGATTCTCGGCGTCTACGCGTTGGTGACGCGCAAGGCGGACTTCATCTTCGCCGTGGCCATGGTCACGCTGCTGGCCCTGGCCGTCGGGCTGGGCTTCTACGGCGTCTACCACCGCCTGCACTAGCCGCCGATCGGCCCGCGGGCTTGCTCGCGCACCATCACCGGCCCGTGAAGTCGGGTGGCCGGCGTTCGAGGCTGGCCCGGGTGCCCTCGGCGAAGTCGGCCGTCGCCCGCAGGGCCTTCTGGGCCGCGTCCTCGTGGCGGGTGATGCGGGCGACCTCGTCGGCCAGGTGGCCCCGCATCGTCGTGCGGATGGACCGCACCGCGAGGGGGGCCGAGCCGGCGATCTCGGCGGCCAGGGCCCGGGCCGCGGGGCGGAGACCCTCCAGATCGGCCAGACGGTCGCACAGGCCGACCGCCCGCGCCTCCTCCCCTGTGATGCGCCGCCCGGTGTAGAGCAGCTCCAGGGCGAACTGCTGGCCGACGATGGGAGGCAGCGTCACGGTCAGGCCGAATCCCTGGTGGAAACCCAGCCGGGCGAAGTTGGCGGCGAAGCGGGCCTCCGGGGCGGCGACGCGGAAGTCGGCCGAGCAGGCCACCCCGAGGCCACCGCCGACGGCGGCGCCCTGGACGGCGGCGATCACGGGGAGCTCGGCCCGGAACAGGCGCACCGCCTCGCTGTAGAGGTCGGCGGCCCCCTCCGAGGGCAGGGCGTCGGCCTCGCTCTGGCCGTGGAAGTCGGCGCCGGCGCAGAAGTGCTTGCCCTGCGAGCACAGCACGATGGCCCGGCAGGAACCGGCCTGGAGGTGCTCGTAGGCGTCGGCGATGTCGCGGATCAGGCGGGCGTCGAAGAAGTTGTTCGGGGGCCGCTGGATCTCGACCTCGGCAACGAAGTCGTCGCCCAGCTCCACGTTGACGTCACCGAAGCGCATCGCCGCAACTTAGGGCCTCAGGCGGGCCAGGCGGGCTGCTGCCTCGTCCAGCACCTCGGGCTTCTTGCAGAAGGCGAAGCGGACCAGCGGGGTGGGCGCGCCGGGGTCGGAGTAGAACGCGGCGGCCGGCACGGCCACCACCCCGCAGCGCTCCGGCAGCTCGCGGCACAGCTGGGCCCCGTCG
>DATGAX010000219.1:0-2276 GCA_035312965.1 Acidimicrobiales bacterium | reverse complement strand
TGCTGTTCCGGTTCCTGATCAGGCGGGTGGGGCGAGACACGGCCGACGAGCTGCTGGGCGAGACGTTCCGGATCGCCTTCGAGAGGCGCTCGACCTTCGACGGCCGGCAGCCGAGCGCCAGGCCGTGGCTCTACGGGATCGCCACCAACCTGGTGGCCAGGCACAGGCGGACGGAGGCGCGCCGGCTGCGGGCCACGGCCCGGTTGGCCGGAGCCGCCACCGCCGACTCGCCGGCGGACGTCGTCGCCGCCGCCGTCGACGCCCGGGAGGTCTGGCCGGCGGTGATGGCGGGCATCGCCGAGCTGCCTGACGGCGAGCGGGACGCCCTCCTGCTGTACGTCTGGGAGGAGATGAGCTACGAAGAGGTTGCCCTGGCCCTGGAGATCCCGGTCGGCACCGTGCGATCGCGCCTCAACCGGGCCAGGGGCCGCCTGCGCGAACTGGCTGCGCCCGGCGGCCAAGGAACCGATGCCGCCCGCAGGGGCGACCGAGTCAGGACCCGACCGTGACCGACGAACCCGACCCGCTCGAACCGGTTCGGCGCCTGCGGCCTGACCGGCTCCAGTCCGCCGATCCCAATGATCCTTGGATCCTGGCTGAAGAGAGGGACCGGCTCATGTCGATGATCGACCAGACAGGCACCGAACCCAAGCCCGCATGGCGCTCACCGGCCATCTACCCCCGCCTCGGCTACCAGGACGAGCTGGCCGCCATCGAGTTCCTGACCCGCGCCTTCGGCTTTCGCGAGCGAAGGGAGGCCCGCCTCGACGATCCCAGGTGGGGCGTCCTCGCCTGGCTAGAGCACGGCGACGGCGTGGTCATGGTCGGGCGGGCCGAGCACGAGATCCACAAGGTTCACAGTCCCAGGGAGACGGGCCGCGCCACCTGCATGCTCAACGTAACCGTGGACGACGTGGACGCCCACTACCGGCGGGCCGCGGCCGAGGGAGCGCTGATCACCATGGAGCTCAACGACGCCTTCTACGGTGAGCGCCGCTACGAGGCGGAGGACCCCGAAGGCAACCGCTGGCACTTCGGCGAGCCTCTGGCCCATGTCCGACGCAGGCTGGGTCAGACCTGAGGGTGGAGCCCCTCGCTCTGGCGGCCCTGCCGGTCGGAATCGCCGACGCCGTTAGGCCGTGGGGCCACCCAACCAGCCCCGGCGCCGGAACATGACCAGGAGCCCGACCACCGCGACCGCCTCCAGGCCCAGGCCGAAGACCCAGAAGGCCCAGTTCTTGTTGAGGAAGTGGTTGACAAGCCAGGAGAAGTTCTGGCCGAAGAAGCCGGTCAGGAAGCTGAGGGGAAGGAACAGGGTGGCGATGATGGCCAGCTGCTTCATCACCACGTTCAGGCGGTTGGACACCGTCGAGACATGGGTGTCCATGGCGCCGGTCAGCAGGTCACGGTAGGAGTCGACCAGGTCGCTGATGCGGATGAGATGGTCGTAGAGATCACGGAAGTAGCGCTCGTCCTCCGGCGTCATCCCCGGCAGCCCCCGTGCACCCGACAGAACGCCGGCGAACATGTCGCGCTGAGGCGTGACGACCTTTCGCAGCGTCACCAGCGTGCGCTTCATGTCGAAGAGCTCGGCCAGCTGGCCCTCGGTGGGCGTCTTGAGGATGTCGTCCTCGAGCTCGTCGATGCGGTCGTCGAACCTGGCCAGCACGGGGAAGAAGCTGTCCACCACGCTGTCCACGACCAGATAGAGAACCGAGATCTGCGGGGGAGTCAGCTCCGTCGTCCGGTGCCGCCCGATGCGGTCCCGCACCTGGTCGAGGGGCGCGCACTCGCCCCGGTGCACGGTCACGACCTGCTTGCCGGAGTAGAAGAGGTGGAGCTCCACCGTCTTGGACGGCTCGTCCGCGTCGGCGCCGTGCACCACGAAGTAGGTGAAGCCGTCGTACTCCTCGATCTTGGGGCGCTGGCCGAAGTGCTCGGCATCCTCGACGGCAAGAGGGTGAAAGCCGAAGCCGTCGCGCAGCAGCTCGATCACCTCCGCGTCGCAGCCGTCGAGATCCAGCCAGAAGAACTCGCCCGCGCTCAGGTGCTGACGAACGGCGTCGAGAGTGGCGTCGACGGTCGTGCCGTCTCTCTGGGTCAGCTTCCCTTCCATCCCCAGATTCTGAGACGGCTCCGCCCGCCGGGGAGGGATCCCCGTCCTCGGCCCCACGTCCGGGCCCCCCGCCCCTGGGCTCGGCGTTGACAAGGTGGCGGCCAGGGTCGACGTCGGGGGTGGGAGCGGTCGGTCGATATGGCTGCGGGTGGGTGGAGGG
>DATGAX010000218.1:0-4671 GCA_035312965.1 Acidimicrobiales bacterium | reverse complement strand
CCCCCTCGGCGTGCCCGGTGAGGTGCTCCGGCACCGAAGCGCCGGCCACCGTCTCGCCGGCCGGCAGAGCGGGCGGGTCGGGCAGGGGGCGCCCGGCGGCGACGTGCAGAAAGGCGTCGAGGAGGAGCAGCAACCCGGTGCCCCCCGAATCGACCACCCCGGCCGCCTTGAGGACGGGGAGCAGCTCCGGCGTCCGGGCCAGCGCTTCGGAGGCGCTCTGGTGGGCGGCCGCCAGAACCGCGTCCAGCCCGGCCCCGTCGGCCGCCGCGGCCCCCTCGGCGGCGGCGCGGATCACGGTGAGGATGGTGCCCTCGACAGGGTTCTGCACCGCCGAGTAGGCGCCCTCCGCGGCGGCCTGCAGGCCGGCGGCGAGGAGCGCCGGGTCGAGGGCGTCCCGCTCCTTGGCCTCCTGGACCAGCCCCCTCAGGATCTGGGACAGGATGACCCCGGAGTTGCCCCGGGCCCCCATGAGCGATCCGTGCACCACCGCCTTCTTGACCCCGTCGCGGGGCACCCCGTCGAGCCCGGTGACCACGGACTCGAGCGTCAACGCCATGTTGGTCCCGGTATCGCCGTCGGGGACGGGGTACACGTTGAGCCGGTTGATGTACGTCTGGTGGGCGCGCAGGGCCTCCCCGAACGCGACCATCACCGCGGTGAGATCGGACGCGGCGAGGCGCTCCAGCACGGGCATCTCCCGGATGCTAACCTGGACCGCCTGCCCGGGCAGGTAGCCGGACCCGGCCGGCCGCGATCGCGAAGAGGTGTTCAGGACCGATGGCTGCAGTGTGTGAAGTGTGCGGGAAGAAGCCGTCCTTCGGTATGAGCATCAGCCACTCCCACCGCCGGACCAAGCGGCGCTGGAACCCCAACATCCAGCGGGTCCGGGCCGTCGTCGGGGGCACCACCAAGCGGGTGCACGTCTGCACCTCTTGCCTGCGCGCCGGCAAGATCACCAAAGCAGCCCGCTAGACGCGCATCGGCGCCACCCTTCGGGGGAGCGGCGCCGACGGCGAGAGGATTGGTTCAGCCGGTTCCGGGCTTCTAGCCGGGCATCTCCCCGGCGCCGGAGAGGAGGCGCATGACGTCGTCCCGGCGGAACCGGAGGTGACCGCCGATGGTGCGCAGGCTGGGGAGCTTGCCGGCCGCGGCCCAGTTGATGACGGTGCGCTCGGTGACGTCGAAGATGGTCGCCACTTCGTGGCTGCGCAGCAGCTGGGGGGCGTCGCTGGCGGCGCCGGAGGCGCGGCCGGCCGAGCGGGGCGCGACGATCGAACCGGCCCTGGGGACCTGGCGCAGCATGGCCACGGGCTCGACCGCGTCGACCGGCCGGCGCAGCTGGGCCAGCTGGGTGGAGATCTGCCGGGCCAGCGCGGCCATGGCCCGCTGCTCCCGCTTGCTCAGCTGGCGCAGCCACCGGTCCATGACGGCGACCACTCCGGTCACCATGCCGTTCCCGTCGCGCAGCGCCACGCCGTAGGCCCAGCGCATGGCATGAGGGGCGTGCACCATGGGGCTGCGGGGCAGGCTGGTGACCATGTCGGTGAGCTCGACGGGACCGGACCCGGCGGCGATGGCCTCGTAGAGGGCTCCGTCGTTGAGCCCGTTGCGGTGGTCGAAGCCGTGGGAGAGGGTGCTCCACCCGCCCCCCGGCTGGGGCACGGACAGCACCGCCACCGGGGTCTGGCAGGACAACGCGCCGAGTACGAGGAGGTCGGCCAGGCCTTGGCCTGCCGCGGTCGCCGGTGCTGCGGAGCGATGGTCGTCGGAGTTCGGGCCACTATCAGTCATGGGACCACTTGCATCCGCGGGGCTGAGGGGGGAAACCGGCATGTAAGAAAGGTCGGTATCGCGCGATGACGACTTGAGAAAAGATCACGTAACGGGGTGCTCTGCCCCCATAACGTGACGATTGCGAATCAGGGGTCTAATTCCGCTTGACCAGCGCCTCCAGCGCCCGGCAGACGTAGTGCTTGGCCGCCCGGCAGGCGTCGGGCAGCGTCTCGCCCCGGGCCAGGCCGGCGGCCACCGCGGCGGAGAGGGTGCAGCCGGTCCCGTGGCTGTGGGCGGCGGGGACGCGATCCCCCTCCAACCAGGTCAGCTGCCCTTCGTGCCACAGGACGTCCGGGGCGTCCGGGCCGGCCAGATGGCCCCCCTTGAGCAGGACGGCGGGCGCCCCGAGCCGGCCCAGGGCGACCGCCGCGGCCGCCATCTCCTCCCGCCCCGCGATGCGGGCGTCGAGCAGGGCTTCGGCCTCGGGCAGGTTGGGGGTCACCACCGTGCATCTCGGCAGCAGCTGCTCCACCAGCACGGGGAGGGCGGCCGGATCGAGCAGGCGCCCACCCTGGGATGCGGCCTGCACCGGGTCGACGACGAGGGGTCCGAGGTGGTGGCGGTCGAGGGCGGCGGCCACCGCCCGGATGACCCGGGCGTCGCCCAGCATCCCGGTCTTGACGGCCCGCACCGCTCCGGTCTCGGCCACCGCGTCGATCTGCCGCTCCACCAGTCCCGGCTCCACCAGGCTGGCGGCCAGGACGCCACGGTGGTTCTGGGCGGTCACCGCGGTCACCGCCACCGTCCCCCACACCCCGAACGCGGCGAAGGCCCTGAGGTCGGCCTCGAGGCCGGCGCCGCCCCAGGAGTCCGATCCGGCGATGGTCAGGGCGGCGGGCCAGCCCTCGATCATCGACCGGCCTCCCACCGCCAGGCGTGCTGCCAGCCGGAGGGGGTGAACGGCTGCCCACCGATGGTCCGCTCCCCCGGCTCGGCGGTGCAGGTGCCGATCCGGATGGGGGCCCGGAGGCCGGCGAAGGCGTCGGGAACGGAGCCGGTGAGCGCGGGGGCGGCGTGGGCCGGGGCGCAGAAGGCCAGCTCGTAGTCCTCGCCCCCCTCGAGCGCCTCGGCCATGGTGGCGGCGGGGTGCACCGGCACGGCCTCCAGCCGCAGGCCGACGCCGGACGCCTCGGCCAGGTGGTCGAGGTCGGCGGTGAGCCCGTCGGAGATGTCGATCATGGCGGTGGCCCCGGCCCGCCGGGCGGCCCGGCCCTCGGCCAGGCGGGCGATGGGGCGGGCGTGGGCCCGGACGGCCGCCGCTTCGGCCGAGGCCGGGGCGGCGGGGCCGGGTCCGGTGGGTCCGGTGGGCCGGGCGGATCGGGCGGGTCGGGCGGGCCGGGCGCCGGCGCGCAACAGCCGTAGGCCGGCGGCGGCGGCCCCCAGCGGCCCGGTGACCCAGATGGCGTCGCCGGGCCGGGCGCCCGACCGGCGGACGGGGTCGCCATCGGTGTGGCCGGTCACCGCCACGGTCACGCACAGCGTGGGCCCGTTGACCAGGTCGCCCCCCACTACCGCGCACTCACACTCCTCGGCGGCGGCGGCGATCCCGCCGTACAGCTCGGACAGGTCGGTCCCCGGTGGGCCGGCGACGGTAACCAGCGCCCACAGCGCGTCGCCGCCCATGGCGGCCACGTCGCTGACCGCCGCCGCGACGGCCTTCCACCCGAGGTCGGCCAGGCTGGTCAGATCCAGGTCGGCGTGGACGCCGGCCACGACGGTGTCGGCCGTCAGCAGCAGGCGGTGCGGGGTCCCCGGGGGCGCTCCGGGCGGGACGAGCACGGCCGTGTCGTCACCAATTCCGGTTACAACCGACTCGGGCGGGACAGGGAGAAGGTGGTGGATCGCCGAAATAGTTGCGAACTCGCCCGCCTCAGAAGCCGTCCAGTACGCTCCCACATGGGGGATCGTAGGCAGATGTAACAAGGAGAACTGTTCAGACGTGACCTCCAAGGAGCCTCTAACCCGCCACCCCGGCCTGCTGGATTGGGTCGCCGAGTGGGCCTCGATCACCCAGCCCGACCAGGTGCTCTGGTGCGACGGCAGCGCGGCCGAGTACGACGCTCTGTGCGCCCAGCTGGTCGGGGCGGGCACGTTCGAACGGCTTTCGGACGCCAAGCGGCCGAACAGCTACTGGGCCACCTCCGACCCCGCCGACGTGGCCCGGGTGGAGGACCGGACCTTCATCTGCTCGGAGCGGGAGGAGGACGCCGGAGCGACCAACCACTGGCGCCACCCGGCCGAGATGAAGGAGACGCTGACCGCGCTGTTCACCGGCAGCATGCGGGGGCGCACCATGTACGTCGTGCCCTTCTCCATGGGCCCCCTCGGGTCGCCCATCGCCCACATCGGCGTCCAGCTCACCGACAGCGCCTACGTGGCGGTCAGCATGCGGATCATGACGCGTATGGGACGGGGCGCCCTGGAGGTCCTGGGCGACCACGGGGCTTTCGTCCCGTGCGTCCATTCCGTCGGCGCCCCCCTCGAACCCGGCCAGGCCGACGTCCCGTGGCCGTGCAACGCCGACAACAAGTACATCGTGCACTTCCCCGAGACCCGCGAGATCTGGTCCTACGGATCCGGGTACGGCGGCAACGCGCTGCTCGGCAAGAAGTGCTTCGCCCTGCGGATCGCCTCCGTGATGGCCCGGGACGACGGGTGGCTGGCCGAGCACATGCTCATCCTCAAGCTGACGTCCCCGGCGGGCGACGTCCGCTACGTCACCGGCGCCTTCCCGAGCGCGTGCGGCAAGACCAACCTGGCCATGCTCGTCCCCACCCTGCCGGGGTGGAAGGTCGAGACGGTGGGCGACGACATCTGCTGGATGAAGTTCGGCGCCGA
>DATGAX010000217.1:0-13652 GCA_035312965.1 Acidimicrobiales bacterium | reverse complement strand
CGTCCCACCACACCAGGGCCTTGCGCTCGCTCCACGGCCTGCCGTCGGGATCGGCGGACGCCCGGTTGTAGAGGATCCGGCGGTTGGCCGGCCACGCCCAGCACCACTCCGGGCCGAGCCAGTTCTGCTCGTCGGCCGGCTTGCGCCGAGCGGACTGGTTGACGCCGTCGGCGTACACCCCGCAGTAGATCCAACAGCCGCAGGCCGTCGAGCCGTCGTCGTTCAACTGCTCGTACGAAGCCAAAGGGCTGCCCTCGGCGTCCCAGCCGTTGATCTCGGCCAGGACCGCCTCGGCGCTCGGCTCGGCCGTCTCTCCCTCAGTGGGGTAGTCCCATGTGAGGTCGAGGACCGGCCGGTCCATAGGATCGGAGGACCCGGCCAGCTTCCGGCGGATGAGGCGCCCGAGGTGGTACATGAACCACAGGTCCGAGCGGGCCTCGCCGTCTGGTTCCTTGGCCGCCCAGTGCCACTGCAACATCCGGTTGGTGTTCGTGAACGAACCGTTCTTCTCGGTGTGCGACGCGGCCGGGAAGAAGAAGACCTCGGTGCCGATGTCCTCGGTCCTCATCTCTCCGGTCCGGATCTCGGGGCCGTCCTTCCACCAGGTGGCCGACTCGATCAACGAGAAGTCGCGCACGACCAGCCAGTCGAGGTTGGCCATGCCGAGGCGCTGCATCTTGGCGTTGGCCGACCCCACCGCCGGGTTCTCCCCCATGAGGAAGTACCCCTTGCAAGTCCCGTCGATCTGCCGCTCGACGGTGTCGTAGGTGCTGTGGCTGCCTGTGATGCGGGGGACGTAGTCGTAGCAGTAGTCGTTCTCCCGGGTGGCCGCCGGCCCCCAATAGGCCTTGAGCAGGCTCACCATGTAGGCGCGCATGTCGCCCCAGTAGCCCTTCGACGACCTCATACCCTCGATGTAGTCCTCCAGAGTGGTGTGCTCGTAAGCGTGGGGCATCCCCAGGTAGCCGGGCAGGAGGTTGAAGAGGGTCGGTATGTCGGTGGAGCCCTGAATGCTGGCATGGCCCCGCAGGGCCTGGATGCCGCCGCCGGGGCGCCCGATGTTCCCGAGCAGGAGCTGCAGCACCGAGGCCGCCCTGATGAACTGCGACCCGTCGCTGTGCTGCGTCCAGCCCACTGCATAGACGAAGGCGGAGGTGCGGTCGCGTCCCGAGCTGTCACATAGGACCGCCGCCACCCGGTGGAACAGGTCCTGCGGGATGCCGCACACCTGTTCCACCATCTCCGGCGTATAGCGGGCATAGTGGCGCTTGAGGACCTGGAAAACGCAGCGGGGGTGTTGCAGGCTCAGGTCGGTCTCCGGCTCGCCGTGGGCTCCCGCACCCCCGGACCCGTGCGTTTCCGCCGATCCGGCGTCTTTCACCGCCTGGAGCCGTTCCTCGTACTCCGGGCCGCTCTTGTCGCCTTCGTCCTCGGGATCAGTGGTTACGGACATGCCCGCCGGTAGCCAGCTGTCGTTCTCGTAGGCGACCGCGTCCGGGTGGAGGCCCGAGAAGATGCCGCCGAGGTCCTCCGTGTCCTGGTACTCCTCCGTCAGGATGTGCCCGGCGTTCGTGTAGTTGACGACGTACTCGGGGAACCACCGGTCGTTCTGGAGGACGTAGTTGACGAGGCCCCCGAGGAAGGCGATGTCCGAGCCGGCCCGGATCGGCACGTGGATGTCGGCCAGCGCGCTGGTGCGGCTGAAGCGGGGGTCCACGTGGATCAGGGTGGCCCCGCGCGCCTTGGCCTCCATCACCCACTGGAAGCCCACCGGGTGCGCCTCGGCGAAGCTCGAGCCCTCGATGACGATGCAGTCGGAGTGCTGGAGGTCCTGCATGGAGGTGGTCGCCCCGCCCCGGCCGAAGGACGGTCCGAGGCCGGCGACGGTCGCGCTGTGGCAGAGCCGGGCCTGGTTCTCGATCTGGACTATCCCGAGCGCGGTGAACAGCTTCTTGATGAGGTAGTTCTCCTCGTTGTCGAGGGTGGCCCCGCCCAGGCTGGCGATGCCCATCGTCCGCCGCACGTCCCGGCCGTCGCGCTGCCATTCCCAACCTTCGCGCCTGGTGGCGAGGACCCGGTCGGCCACCATGTCCATGGCTTGGTCGAGGGGCAGGCGCTCCCAGTCGGTCGCATGCGGCCGGCGGTAGAGCACGTGATAGCGCCGGCTGGGGCCGGTGGCCAGCTCGAGCGTGCCGGCTCCCTTGGGGCAGAGCCGTCCCCGGCTGACCGGAGAGTCGGGATCTCCCTCGATCTGGACGATCTTCTCGTCCTTCACGTAGATGTTCTGGCCGCAGCCCACCCCGCAGTACGGGCATATCGACTTGACGACCTTGTCCGCTGTGGCCGTGCGCGGGGTCAGGTCGGCCTGGGTCTGCGACTTCACCGCCCTGCCCCGGCCGAAGGGGTCGCCGTCGCGAAGTTGGCGTAGGGCGGGCCAGTGCTCGACCCAGTTCCGGATCATCGTCAGCGCGCCCTTCCTTTCCGCTCGGCCGGCCGGCCGGCGTCGTCCTGCAGGAGTTCCTTGAAGGCCCGAAGGAACTTCTTCCCCAGGTCGTCACGGACCTTGACCGGTACCTCTTCTGAGACCCGGAGGAGGACGAGGTCCTCATGAGCCACGTGCTTGCGCAGCGCCGACGACAGCTCCTCCACCAACTCGTCGAATTGCGGATCGCCGCCCGGGACGGCGTCGAGCTGCATGAGCAGCTGCGTCCCTTCCGTCTCCTGCGCCAGCGCCTTGTCGACCAGGGCGTCCCCTTCAGGGAGGTACTTGCGCACCGTCGGCCACAGGTGCTGGGCCTCGGCCGTTTCGTGGGGGGCCAGGCGGAGCCTCATCATGTCGACGATCGAGACCCGTTGCTGCTGTTTGGCCCGGTCGCCACCCTTCGAGACGCCGGGTATCGCCTCCAGCTGCTCCTGCAGGTACCTCACCTGGTTGTGCTGCCAGCCGATCACCGACACCAGATCGGTGGTCTCGTCCTCGCCTTCGATGGGCGGTGGCTCTGCGGTCCGTGCCGCGGCGGCACGGGCCATCGGTTCGTCCTCCGCGGCTCGGCCCTTCATCCACCTTTCAACCAGCGGATTCTGCTGGTGCGACGGCAAACGACACCTCCATCCTGGGTACGCCGGGGCGAGCGCTCAGTTGTTACCCATGCCCGACTCCCGGTAACGGAAGTCCCGTTTCGGCGTCGAGCGACGGGGTATTGCCAGGCCGGTCCGGGAACTGAACTAGGGAGGACGGCGCGCTTGCCGCCACAGGCCACATGAACCTGCCCGCCCGGTTCGACCACACCTTCCGGATAGAGGTGACCATCGCCGTGGTCGTCTTCGGCGTCATCACGGTGGCGTTCCTGTTCGCCATCCTGCGCTCGTTCACCCGGCGCGGGCGCCAGGCGTCCCAGAAGCCCAGCTACAAGAAGGCGGAGGCCGTCTACGTGAGCGTGGTGGCGGCCGCCGCCGCCGGCATCGCCACCCTCTCGCTCACCGAGAACCGCACGACCTACCCCAGGCCGGCGCTGACGGTCGACGTGACCGGCTTCCAGTGGTGCTGGCGGTTCACGTACGAGGGCACGCCGGTGACCGTCAGCGGCAACTGCGTCGACGGCGGCCTGCCGGTCCTCGAACTACCCACGGGCGAGCCCATCGCCTTCCACGTCAGGTCGAACGACGTCGTCCACTCGATGTGGATACCGGCTCTCCGCTTCAAGCTGTTCGCCTATCCGGGCTTCGTCAACACCTTCGAAACGACCATCCCGACGGCCGGTCGCTTCGACGCGGAGTGCGCCGAGTTCTGCGGCCAGTACCACTTCGCCATGCACTTCACCCTGGTCGCCGTGGCGCCGGCCCGGTTCTCCTCCTGGATGGCCCAACAGCAGACCGCCGGGACCGGAACGACGTCGTGACCCGGATCAGCGAACCGCTCGCCCCCGCCGACGCTTTCGATCCGGAGCCGGTGGAAGGGGGGATGGCCGCCGCCTTCACGACCACGGACCACAAGCGGATAGGCCTGCTCACCATCGGGACCGCCCTCGCCCTCTTCGCGGTGATGGGTGCCCTCGCCCTTCTGATGCGCGGCCAGCTGGCCCGGCCCGGCCAGAGCGTCGTCAGCCCCCACCTGTACGACGAGCTCTTCACGATCCATGGCTCGGGGATGATCTACCTGGTCGTCACCCCGGTGGCCATCGGCCTCGGCGTGTACCTCGTCCCCCTTCAGATCGGAGCTCCGAACATCGCCGGGCCGAGGCTCACGCTTCTCGGCTTCTGGCTGTACGTGGCGGGGTCGTTGGCCATGCTGTCGGGCTTCCTGACCGGCGGGGGGGCGGCCTCCGATGGCTGGTATTCGTACCCGCCGCTGGCCGACTCGGTCTACACCACGGGCCCCGGGGAAAGCCTCTGGATCGTCGGCGTGTTTCTCTCCGCCAGCGGGATGATCCTCCTCGCCTCGACCACCTTGTGGTCGGCAATGCGCATGCGGGCGCCGGAGATGACCCTCCTGCGCATGCCGGTGTTCACCTGGTCGATGGTCGTGACGGACATGATGACCATCGCCGCCTTCCCATCCCTGCTCGCCGCCATGGCCCTGCTGGCCGCGGGGCGGGCCGACCCGTCGGTTTTCGGCCACCACGTGGTCAACGTCGCCTACCAGAACCTCTTCTGGTTCTACGGGCACCCGGTGGTTTACGTGATGTTCTTCCCGTTCGTGGGGGCGGTGGCCGAGGTGCTGGCGACGTTCTCGGGGCGGCGCTACGTCGGTTACAAGCCGACGGTGGCGTCTTTGATGGTCTTCGCCGCTCTGTCCATGGCCGTCTGGGGCCACCACCTCTTCGTCTCCGGGCAATCGGCCAACGACTACTACAGCCTCACCAGCATCGCTCTGTCCGTCCCCGCCGGGATCGAGTACTTCGGGTTCCTGTCCACCGTACTGACAGGGCGCCTGGAGTACACCACGGCGATGCTCTTCGCCCTCGCCTTCATCCCCCAGTTCCTGATCGGCGGGCTGTCGGGGATCATGCTCGGCACCCCGGTGATCGACTATCACGTCAACGGGTCCTATTTCGTCGTAGCCCACTTCCATTACACGTTGTTCGCGGGAAGTGTCTTCGGCCTCTTCGCCGCCCTGTACTTCTGGTGGCCGAAGGCGACCGGGACGATGCTCGGAGAAGGGCTGGGGCGGCTGCACTTCTGGCTGATGGTGGCGGGGACCAACGTCGCGTTCCTGCCGATGTTCGGCTCGGGCTACCTGGGGATGGCCCGGCGGGTGTCGACCTACTCCTCGTCTCCGACCTTGAATGCGCTGAACCTGACGTCGAGCATCGGAGCCGGGATTCTGGCCGCGGCCATGGTGGTGTTCGCCGCTAACGTGGTGCGGTCGCTGCACCGCCGGGTGCCGGCCTCCGCCGACCCGTGGGGCGGACAGACGCTGGAGTGGGCGACCACATCCCCGCCGCCAAGGTTCAACTTCGTATCCATCCCGCCGATCCTCGGCTACGCCCCGTTGCTGGACCTTCGGGAGCGCCAGGAGGCGGACAAGTGATGGGCCGCGTCGCCGCCCGGGGCGTCTCGGTCGTCGCCGCCTGGGCAGTGCTCAACGGGGTGCTGGCCTCTCTGCTGTTCGTCTTCGACGCCAGGGACGAGGACCAGGAACGGGCCTTCTACCTAGGGGCGGTCGCCATAGTTGCGGTGGCGTCCATCGCCCTGTTCTTCCGCCCCAGCCCTCAGCGGCCGGGCGGTCGCCTGAGGGGGGGCGATGGTGGAGCGGCGCCCGCCTTCGCCGCCGCCTGTTTGATCGGCGGTCTGGCATGGGTGTTCGGGGTGTTCCTGGCCTACTTCGCCCTGCCGCTGCTCGCCCTCGTGGCGGGCCGGCTGTGGGCCGAGTGGAAGGCGTCGCGTTGAAGCGCCTGGCCCTTGTCTGGTTGCCCCTCATCGTCGCCGCCTCGATGGGCGGCATGCTGATCTCCCCGAGCGGCCGGGCCGACCTGGCGGCGACCCGGAGCGGCCCGTCGGGTGCGGTGCTGTACCAGGAGGACTGCGCGGCGTGCCACGGTGCGGACGGCAGGGGGACGTCGCGCGGACCGAGCCTGGCGGGTGTCGGCGAAGCGGCGGTCGACTTCGAACTGACTACAGGCCGCATGCCGAAGAGGGACGTCGCCACCAAGCAGCCGCCCTACGGCGGCATCCTCTCGGCGGCCGAGATCGCCGCCCTCGACCGGTACGTGACCGCGATGGTGGCCTACGGCGGCCCGGCGATACCGACCGTCGATCCTTCGGCGGGTGACCTGAGCAAGGGGGCCGAGCTGTTCGACGAGTACTGCGCCGCCTGCCATGGGTGGGGTGGCGGCGGCGGCATTCTCTACGACCGGGCCGTGCCGAAGGTGACCGAAGCCACGCCCACCCAGGTCGCGGAGGCCATGCAGGTCGGGCCCGCCCAGATGCCGGTGTTCTCCCCGCAGGTGTTCTCTCCATCGGAGGTCGACGCCATCGCCGCCTACATTCGATCCGTTCAGCACCCCGTCGATCGGGGCGGCGACCCCATCTCCCACCTCGGGCCCGTGGCGGAGGGGGCGGTCGTCTGGCTCATCGGCATGGTGCTCCTGCTCTTCGCCATCCGCTGGATCGGTGAGCGCGGGTGAAGCGGACGGCCATCTTCCTCTGCTTCGCCGGTTCGGCGGTGGTCGGCAGCGGCCTGGCCGTGACCTACTGGGTCAACGGCGACACCGCCATCGAAGGGGCGTGCCTCGGGGCCAGCCTGCTCCTCGCCGCCGTCGGCCTGGTCCTGTGGTCCCACCACCTGCTGCCCAACGGGCCGTACTCCGAGGAGTACCCCGACTTCCGGAGCACTCCGGTGCAGGAGGCGGAGTTGCTCGCCACCGTCGATCGGGGTGAGCTCGGCCGGCGCCGGCTCCTGCTCGTATCCCTCGGGGCGGTCGGCCTCAGCGTCGGTGCCGGGGCCTTGTCGACCCTGAGATCCCTCGGGCCACCGCCCCGCACGCTGGCCTCGACCGTGTGGAAGTACAAGTTGCCGCTCGTCGACTCCGACGGCCGGCCGATCAAGGTCGGGGACCTCCCGGTGGGCGCCGTGGCATCCGTGTTCCCGCCAGGCCATCTCGAGGATCCGTCGGTGCCGGCCGTGCTCATCCGGCTGCCGCCCGGGACGAACCATCCCCTCCCCGGGCGGGAGACCTGGGCGCCGAACGACCTGATCTGCTACTCGAAGGTGTGCTCCCACGCCGGCTGCCCGGTCAACCTCTATGACCACCAGACTCTCGCCCTCCAGTGCCCCTGCCACCAGTCGACGTTCGCCGCGACCGACGGGGCCAAGCCGATCTTCGGGCCGGCCGCCGGCTCGCTGGCACAACTGCCCCTCAGCATCGACCTGGACGGGACCCTCCGGTCGGCGGGCGACTTCTCCCAGCCGCCGGGGCCGGTGTTCTGGCACTACGACAGCCACAACGCCTGATGACCGGACGCCGGATCAGCCGGGCGAACGCCGCCCTCGACGAGCGGTTGGGCAGCCAGAAGTTCCTGAAGAAGGCGCTCGACCACATCTTCCCGGACAACTGGTCCTTCATGCTCGGCGAGATCGCCGCCTACTGCTTCCTCATCCTCGTCATCACCGGAGTGTGGCTGGCCTTCTTCTTCGACCCGAGCGACTCCATGGTCGTCTACCACGGGCCGTACGCCCCGCTGCACGAGCAGACGATGAACCTCGCCTACCAGTCGACCGTCAACCTGAGCCTCGAGGTCAGGGCCGGCCTGCTGATCCGCCAGATCCACCACTGGACCGCCGACCTGTTCGTCACCGCCATCGTGTGCCACTTGGCCCGCATCTTCTTCACCGGCGCCTTCCGCAAGCCGCGTGAGCTCAACTGGGTGGTCGGGGTGACACTCCTCTTGCTGGCCATCTTCAACGGGTTCACCGGCTACTCGCTGCCCGGGGACCTGATGTCGGGTCTCGGCCTGCGGATCGCCTACTCGATCGCGCTCTCGATCCCCTGGGCGGGGAACTGGCTGGCCTACCTGTTCTTCGGCGGCCAGTTCCCATCGAGTGAGTTGACACACCGCATCTTCATCCTCCACGTGTTCGTCGCCCCGCTGCTCATCTTCGGGCTGCTCGGTATCCATCTGGCCCTGATCTGGCGCCAGAAGCACACGCAGTTCCCCGGCGAGGGACGCAGCGAGCGAAAGTTGGTCGGGTCCCACCTCTACCCCACCTACGCCTTCCGCTCCATCGCCCTGCTGCTAATCGTCGCCGGGGTGGTCAGCCTGCTCGGCGGCCTGGTGCAGATCAACCCGATCTGGGAGTACGGGCCCTACCACCCCTACCTGGCCAGCTCATTCGCCCAGCCCGACTGGTACACCGGTTGGCTCGAAGGGTCCCTGCGCCTGATGCCGCCTTGGCGCCTGCACCTGTTCGGCTGGACCGTGTCAGAGGTGTTCTGGCCCGCCGTGGTGCTGCCGCTCGGGACATTCCTCCTGCTCTGGATATACCCCTTCGTGGAGCGGTGGTGGACCGGTGACCACCTGTACCACAACCTGCTGGACCGGCCCCGGGACAGGCCCGGGCGGACCGCGCTGGGGGTGGCCGGTCTGACCTTCTACTTCGTGCTCACCGTCGCCGGCGCCCAGGACGTGCTGGGCTTCTACCTCGACATCCAGCAGCCGCCCGTCACCTTCGCGCTGCGGGGTCTGCTCATCGGTCTTCCTCTGCTGGCCGGCGCGGTGACGTGGAAGATCTGCCGCGACCTGGCCGGCACACCCGGGGTGAAGGTCTCCCCCCCGGTCGAGTCCGCCGACAAGGTGATGCCTCCACCGACGCGGTACCTCCCCGACCGGGTGGCCTGGCAGGACCCCGAGACGGGTATCCCGGCGGCCGGGTCGTCGGCGTGGGCCCGCAAGGCGGCCACCGTCGGAACGGCCGTCACCCTCGGGGCCCTGGCCGCCTCCTGGGCCCGGCGCGGCCGGAGAGCGGGATGACCGGCCGGCTCTTCTCGCCGCGGGCGCTGACGCTGCACGTCCTGCTTGCCGTCACCGTCGTTCTGTGCACCGTGGCCGCCTGGTGGCAGGTGGACCGGGCGCTTTCAGGCCATGCCCTCAGCTGGCTCTACGTGGTGGAGTGGCCCGCCTTCGGGGGCATCGCCGCCTGGCTGTGGTGGGTGCTGGTCACCCGCCCCGACCCGCCTGCTGCCGGACGCCGCCGTCCGACCGCCGGCCGCACGGCCGGCGAGCTCAGCTGGGACCCCGCCCTGGAGTCCCCGAGACTGCGCGCCTACAACGCCTACCTCGGCAGTCTCGGCCGCGGTGAGCGGGCGGCGAGGCCGCGATGACGTTCGAGCTGGTCGAAGCGATCACGATGGAGCACCAGAGGATCATCGAGACGGTCGACGACGTGAGCCGCCGCTACCGCAGGTGGCCCCTGGGTCAGCACGGGACGACCAAGGGCGTGCGGACGCTGATCGCCCTGGCGTCGCGTCACGAGGCGGCCGAGGCCCGCATCCTCTGGCCTGTGGTGCGGGACCGCCTCCCTGAGACGTCCGCCGCCCGGGCCCGGGCCGCCGACCAGGAACGGGACACCCGTCGGCGCCTGCACGCCCTGCAGAAGGTTTCGGGGACCGACGCCAGCGTCGAGCTGGTCCAACCGGCGGTGGAGGCCATCCTCCGGCACGTCCGCCTCGAGGAGCAGGAGATCCTCCCCGCTCTGGCCGCCCGGCTGGATCCCTATGACGCCGTCCGCCTCGGCCGGCTGTTCGAGGAGCTCTCGGCGCAAGGCCCGACCCGGCCCCACCCCCACACGCCGGCCATCCCGGGCGTCCTGGCCCTCGTCACCCCGCTGGCCCGGCGGGCGGACCGGATACGGGACATCCTGCGGGTCCGCTGACCTGCCCGGGCCCCACCCACCACGGGGTCGTCCACTCGAGCGACGGCGGGCGTCGGGCGCGGCGGCGCTCCTCCCGCAGCTCCCTGCCCGCCCACTGGGCGACGATGATCCCCAGCCAGACCGTGGCGAGGAGGGTCGAGCCGACGACGAACGCCTCGCCGGCCCGCTGGGTGTCGGCCAGAGTGTTCGAGGCGAGGAAGGGTCGCGTTTGGTAGCGCAACCAGATGCCGACCATCACCTCGAAGGGCATGACGGCGAGCACCGGAATGATCCGGACCGGGTGCGAACGGCGAACGGCGGCCTCGCCGAGCAGCGGTTCGAAGTACACGAGCCCGGCGGCCAGCAGCCAGAGGTGGCTGGCGTCGTGGGCCGCCTGGTGGGTGTCGAGGAAGCGGTACACCGCCCGGCTGGTGAGCATGGCGTACATGGAGCCGAGGTAGAGCGCGGCTCCGACCACCGGGTTCGTCAGCAGCCGGGCGGCCCGGCCCCGCACCCGTCGGGCTACCCACTTCCGGGCCCGGCGAGGCCCGGCCCGGGCAAGGAGGGTCAGCGGCCGCCCCAGCGCCAGCAGAGGCGGGGCCAGCATCATGAGCAGCAGGTGCTGGACGATGTGGGCGGTGACGTCCGTCTCGTCGTAGGACACCAGGACGGAGGCGACTGCCAGCCACACGCAGGCGATCCCGGCCCCGAACGAGGCCGTCCGACCGCGTCTCCACCGCCGGCCCCGGTGGTGAAGCCGGTGGGCCGCCCACATGTAGGCCGCCAGGGACGCCGCCATCAGCGCCTGAGCCACCAGGTCCGGGGCGTCGGTCTGCACCGCCAGTCAACATTCCCGCCCCCGCCACCGTGAACCTCAGGGGACAAGGGTTGGCCGGCGGCCCACCGCGACCCACCGCTCCCCACCGCCGGTCGCCGCGCCCAGGGTGGTGACCACACCCGTGCGGTGAGGCCAGCACCCTCTCGTTCGGGTGAGGGACCACGTAGCGTTCGGGACGTGGGCGCGGTCGAGCCAGTGGTGGTGTGCGGTTTGCGCAAGACCTTCGAGGCGGACAACGCCCCCGTCAGGGCCGTCCGGGGCGTCGACCTGGTGGTGGCCGACGGGGAGTTCGTCGCCATCATGGGGCCATCGGGGTGCGGCAAGTCCACCCTGCTCAACCTGATCGCCGGGCTGGAGACGCCCGACGACGGCCGGATCAACCTGGCCGGCGAGGCCTTGGAGGGCCGGGACGACGACGCACTGGCCCGCCTACGCCGGCGGCACGTGGGGATCGTGTTCCAGTTCTTCAACCTGCTGGAGGGCATGACCGCGCTGGAGAACGTGGCCCTCCCGGCCGTCATCGCCGGACGCAGCCGCCGGGCCGCCGAGTCGAGGGGCCGGGATCTGCTCGACCTGCTGGGCATCGCCGACAAGGCGTCGACCACGCCCGCCACCCTGTCGGGGGGCCAGCGCCAGAGGCTGGCCATCGCCCGGGCCCTCGCCAACGATCCGACGGTGCTGCTGGCCGACGAGCCGACCGGCTCCCTCGACAGCGACGGGAGCCGGGAGGTGATCGAGTTGCTGCGGCGTCTGCACGCCGGAGGCCAGACCATCCTGATGGTGACCCACAACCCCGAGGTGGCCGCCGCCGCCACCCGGGTCGTGGCGATGCGGGACGGTCGGATCGAGGAATGAGAACGAGCGACCGCCTGCGCTGGCTGGCCACCGGCGCTGCTGGGACCGCCTCCGTCGTCGTCGTCGAGCTCACTCTGCACGCCCTCGTCGACTGGCCTGCCGACGTGGTGCCCACCGCGGTGATCGCCGTGGTAGCCGGTCCCGCTCTCGCCCTGGCCGCCTCGGCCACACCTCGCCTGGCCGGGCTGGGGGGCCGGGCCCTGGTCGACGCGCTCGCGGCCGGGGCCTTCACCGTGGTGCTGTCGGCCGTGTACCTCGTCGTCGTCCGGGGCCTGGGCAACGCGCCGACCGGTGGCGGCGATCGCGAGACGCTGGCCCTGTCGATGGTGGCGGCCGCGCTGGCCGCCGTGTCCTTCGGGCCGGCCCGCCGGCGGCTCCTGGTCACCGCCAACCGGGTCGTCTTCGGCAGCCGCCACGCCCCCGACGAGCTCATCCGCGCCTTCTCCAGCCGGCTGACCCGGTCCACTCCCATGGAGGAGCTGCTGCTCCAGCTGGCGGAGTCCCTGGTGCGCACCATGGATCTGGCCCGGGCCGACATCTACACCGGATCCGGCCCCGTGCTGGAGCGGGCGGCCGGGGTCCCCGACCGGGGCGGGCCCCCCCAGATCACGGTCTCCGAGAGAGAGCGTCCGGCCGTGACGAGGGCCGCGGTCTCGGGCAACGCCTGGATCGACGTCTGGCTGCCGGGCCTGACGGCCCCCGCCGGGGGCCAGTTGCGCGTAGCTCCGATCCGCAACGCCGGTGAGCTCCTCGGCCTGATCCTGGTCGAACGGTCCCCCGCGGCCGAGCTCTTCTCGGAGGACGACGACCGGATACTGGGCGATCTGGCCCGCGAGGTGGGGTTGGCCCTGCACAACATGCGCCTGGACGCTGCGTTGCAGGAGTCCCTGGCCGAGCTGCAGGCCCAGGCCGCCCAGCTGCGGGAGTCCCGCGCCCGCATCGTGGCCAGCGGCGACGCCGAACGCCGGCGGGTGGAACGCAATCTCCACGACGGGGCCCAGCAGAACCTGGTGGCTCTCGCCATCGGCCTGCGCCTGGCCCGGGACCTGCTGGAGACCGACCCCCGGGAGGCGGGCCGCCTCCTCGACCAGATGAACGGCGAGGTGCAGAACGCCGTCGCCGAATTGCGTGAGCTGGCCCACGGCATCTACCCACCCCTTCTGGCCGACGGAGGGCTGGCCCCGGCCTTGGAAGCCGCCGCCGGTCGCTCGACACAGAGGGTGGATGTCGAGATCACCACCGCAGCCCGCTTCGACGAGGACACCGAAGCGGCCGTGTACTTCTGCTGTCTGGAGGCATTGCAGAACTCGTCCAAGCACGCACCCGGCGCCATGGTTCGCTTGGAGGTGCGGTGCGACAGCGGCACGCTCTTTTTCCAGGTCTCCGACGACGGACCCGGCTTCGACCCGGACTCGACGCCCCGCGGCCACGGCCTGGTCAATATGACCGACCGGGTCGGCGCCATCGGCGGCTCTGTGCGATGGACTTCGAAACCTGGTGAGGGCGTGACTGTCTCGGGCTCCGTGCCCGTTCCTACGCCGTAGACGCGGTCCAGATCCGGCGCAGCTCGTCCACGCCGAAGGACTCCTTGCTCAGATAGGCCCGGGCTCCGCTGGCCGCCACTGTGGCGGGCACGTCGGGCACGTCCCGGGTGGAGCACAGGATGACCACCACGTCGGGGTCGGCGGTGACGATCCGCCGGGCGGCTTCGACTCCACCCATGCCGGGCATGTTGATGTCCATGAGCACCAGCGACGGATGGAGGTCGCCGACCAGGGCCACCGCCTCCTCGCCGGTCTGGGCCTCGCCGATCAGCTCGAACCCGTCACTCCTCTCGAGTACGGCGCGAGCCGCCCGCCGGAAGGGAGCCTGGTCGTCGACGACGAGCACCCCGACGCCGATGCCGGTCATGGCTCGGCGTGCTCGCTCAGGTACACGAGCACGGCCTTGACCCGCCGGTTGACGTCCTTCTCCTCACGCAGGCCCAGCTTGGAGAACAGGGAGTTGATGTGCTTCTCGACCGCCCGCTCCGAGAGGCCGAGGGCTTCGGCGATCCCGGCGTTGCTCCGGCCCTGGGCCATGCCGGCCAGGATCTCCGACTCCCTGGGG
>DATGAX010000216.1:0-3512 GCA_035312965.1 Acidimicrobiales bacterium | reverse complement strand
CCGCTGGGTCCACCACGCCGGCGACAGGACGGAGTGGGCCCGGCCGTACCCGGCCGCGGCCGAGCCGTACCCGTACCCGGAAAGGTAGCGGTAGACCTCGGGCCAGGTCCCGTAGTACCAGCTGGCCGAGATGGCGGCGGCCAACCCCACCCCGGCGCCCAGGTGGATGGCACGCCGGACGGTCGGTGCCGCCGCCACCCGCCCGACGGCGGCCAGGACGAGGAGCGGGAGGAGGCCCAGGACCATGGTCCGGGTGAGCGCCGCCAGCCCCAGGAGCGCTCCCCACCCCAAAGCCCACCGGAGGTCGTCGAAGTCCCCGGCGTGGAGCTGGGCCGCGAGCGCAGCCGTCAACAGGGCGGCGGCGGGCAGGGCGAAGTGGAAGTCGCGACCCCCGTTGATGACGGCCGGCACGCACGCCACCAAGAAGGCGGCCAGGAGGCTCCACCCCCGAGGGACCATCTTCCGGGCCGCGGCATAGGTCGAGACCAGGAGGACGGCCAGGAACAGCTGTTGGGCGGCCAGCAGCCCGGTCGGGCCCCAGCCGGTGACGGCCCGGAGCACGCCGGCGGTCATCGGCAGGGCCGGTGCCTGGGGATCGGGCAGCCGGTACGCCCGCCAGAGCCCGGTGAGTCCGTGCCGGGTCAACGCCCCCCCGTCCCGCACGGCCCGCTGCAGGTAGCCGGCCTCGTCGATGTCGAACGGCAACCCCCGCCGGTTCCGGGCGATCCAGCCCGCATTGACCCCGCCCGAGGCCGCTACGAGGCCCGCCAGGGCGACCGGACCGGTCCACCCCCGGAGCCGGGCCGCCGAGATCAAGCCACCAGCTTTCCGTCGGTATGGAGGAGAAAGCAATCGCGGGGCGAACAAATTGGGATAGACCGGAAGTGGACCCGGTTGGCGCTGCCTGCCGTGGAAACGGTTCTTGGGGAGGTGAAATGACGATCGACGTTCTGAAGGTGTCGAGCAAATCGAACCCCAATTCCGTTGCGGGAGCGTTGGCCGGCGTGGTGCGGTCGAACGGGTCGGTCGAGATCCAGGTGGTGGGGGCGGGCGCGCTCAACCAGGCCGTCAAGGCCATAGCCATCGCCCGCGGCTACATGGCGACGTCAGGACAGGATCTGATGTGCCGACCCACCTTCGCCGACATCCGTATCGACGGCGAGAGCCGGACCGCCATCCGCCTCCAGGTGGAGGGGTACGCCATCCGGCCCGGCGTGGCATCGAACGGGGCCCGCCCGGCTCCGGCCGAGATCCCCGCCGACGGCACCCACCCCACGGCCCCCTAGACGGGCGCTCGACCGGTCGGGTGCCCGTCCCGTCCGTAGACTCTCGGTGTGGCCCGCAGCTATTACATCCGCACCTTCGGCTGCCAGATGAACGAGCACGACTCGGGCCGCATCGCCGCGCTCCTCGACGAGGAGGGGATGGTGCCCAGCGCCGACCCCGAAGCGGCCGACGTGATCGTGCTCAACACGTGCTGCATCCGGGAGAACGCCGACCAGAAGCTGTACGGCCACCTCGGCCACCTCAAGACGCTCAAGGACCGCCGCCCCGACCTGCAGATCGCGGTCGGCGGGTGCCTGGCCCAGAAGGACCGGGACGCCATACAGCAGAAGGCGCCCTGGGTGGACGCCGTCTGGGGAACCCACAACATCAGCCGGGCTCCGGCCCTTCTCGACCGGGCCCGGTCCACCCGCCAGCCCGCGTTCGAGGTCCTCGACGGCGCCGGCGACGACGGGGCCGAGTTCCCCACCGCCCTGCCCATCCGTCGGGACGCCGGTTGGGCGGCGTGGGTCACCATCCAGATCGGCTGCGACAACCACTGCGCCTTCTGCATCGTGCCCTCCGTCCGGGGCCCCGAGGCCAGCCGCCCGTTCGGCCAGCTGGTCGCCGAGGTGGCCGAGCTGGCCGCCGCCGGCACCGTCGAGGTGACCCTGCTGGGCCAGAACGTCAACTCCTACGGCCGCGACCTCACCACCAGGCTGCGCTCGGATCCGGACTGGCGCCGGGCCGCCGACCTGGCCGGGCCGGCCTGGGCCGCGGCCGAGGCACCCCGGGCCCGGCCCCTGTTCGCCGACCTGCTCCGGGCCGTCGGCGAGCTGGAGGGCATCCGCCGGGTCCGCTTCACCAGCCCGCACCCGAAGGACCTGCGCCCCGAGACCATCGCTTCCATGGCGGAGGTGCCGGCCGTGTGCCCCCACCTCCATCTCCCGCTCCAGTCCGGAAGCGACCGGATCCTGGCCGCCATGCACCGCGGCTACACCTCGGCCCGGTACCTCGACCGCCTGGCCGCTACTCGCCGGGGGGTCGAGGACTTGGCCGTCACCACGGACATCATCGTGGGCTTCCCCGGCGAGACGGAGGCCGACTTCGAGCGCACCCTGGAGGTGGCGGCGGAAGCCCGGTACGACAGCGCCTACACCTTCATCTACTCGCCCCGGCCCGGTACCGAGGCGGCGGCGTGGACCGACCGGTTCGTGGCCGCCGATGTGGTCGCGGCCCGGTTCGAGCGGTTGCGGGTGGTGGTCGAGCGCTCCGCCCTGGCCCGGCACGAGGCCCGCGTGGGCCGGGTCGAGGAGGTTCTCTTCGAAGGGCCGTCGAAGCGGGACCCGGCCATGGCGAGCGGGCGCACCGCCCAGAACAAGCTCGTCCACGTACCCGCCCCGCCCGGCGCCCTGCCCGCCGGCACGTGGGCCGACGTGCGCATCACGGGGGCGGCGCCGCACTTCCTCCGGGGCGAGCTGGTGGAGGTGACGGCCCGCCCGTCCCACCGGACCCGGATACCAGTGGTGGCCGGCTGAGCCGCCCCGGCCACCTGGCCCTGGTCGGCTGCACCGCGTCGGGCAAGTCGGCCGTGGCCCTGGAGCTGGCCGCCCGGCTGGGCGACGTGGAGATCGTCACCGTCGACTCGATGCAGGTCTACCGGGGCATGGACATCGGGACGGCCAAGCCGTCGGCCGCCGACCGGGCCGCGGTGCCGCACCACCTGATCGACCTGGCCGACCCGGCGGAGGAGTGGAGCCTCACCCGCTGGGTGGCCGCCGCCGACGCCGCCCTGGCCGGCATCGAGGCGCGGGGCCACCGGGCCCTCCTCGTCGGGGGCACCGGCCTGTACTTCCAGGCCGCGGTCGATCGCCTGAAGCCTCCGGGCCGGTATCCCGAGGTGCAGGCCGAGCTCGAGCTGGAAAAAGACACCGCCCGGCTGTACCACCGTCTCTCCGCTGCCGACCCCCTTGCCGCGACCAGGATGGAGCCCGCCAACCGCAGGCGGGTCATCCGGGCGCTGGAGGTGACGCTCGGCAGCGGGCGCCCTTTTTCCAGCTTCGGACCCGGTATGACCGCCTTCGCCGACACCCCGTGGCGGCTGGCCGGGCTGTGGCTGCCTCGGGCCGTTGTGGCGGCGCGGATCGGCCGGCGGCTGCGGGCCATGGTCGCCGGCGGCCTGGTGGACGAGGTGGCCCGACTGAGGGAACGTCCCCTCTCGCGGACCGCCCGCCAGGCCCTCGGCTACC
>DATGAX010000215.1:0-5277 GCA_035312965.1 Acidimicrobiales bacterium | reverse complement strand
GGGGGAGCTGGCGCGGTTGGCCGGCTGGGTCGACGCGGCCGCAGGCGGCCGGGGTGCCTTCGTCCTCCTCGGTGGCGAGGCCGGGATCGGGAAGACGACCTGCACCGAGGAGGCCGCCCGCCTGGCTGCCGACGCAGGGTTCTCGGTGGCCTGGGGCCGCTGCTGGCATGGGGCCGTCGCCGAGCCCTACTGGCCCTGGCAGCAGGCCCTGTCCGCCCTGTCGCTCCCGGTCCCGACGCCGGATGAACCCGCCACCCCACGCCCGCCCCAGGGACGGCTGGCACGCCTTCGGCTCTTCGAGCAGGTGGCCGCCTCCCTTCATCGGGCAGCTGCCCACCGGCCGCTGTTCATCGCTCTCGAGGACATCCATTGGGCCGACCCGGCCTCCCTGCTCCTGCTGTCGTTCCTCGCCCCGGGAGTGCACGCCGCGGCCATCTTCGTCGTCGCCACCTACCGGGAGCACGAGCTGCCCCTCGCCCCCGGCAACCCCGTGACCTCGGACCTGCTCCGCCACGCCGAGACCCTCCGCCTGGGAGGCATGAGTCTTGCCGAGGTCGCAGAGCTGGTGACCCTGGTCCAGGGCTCACCGGCGCCCGGTGCCGTCGCGGCGGCCCTCCACGTCCGCAGCGGGGGCAACCCGCTTTACGTCCGTGAGCTGGCCCGGCTCCCCGCGTCAGGAACCCAGCGGCCGGGGCTGCCCGTCACCCTCGGCACCCTCCTCATGAGTCGCGTGGCGAAGCTGTCCCCTGGGTGCCGCAGCGTCCTGGAGGCGGCCGCGGTGGTGGGGGATACCTTCCCGATCGACGCAGTCGCCGCCATGACGGACGGCGTCCCGGCCGGCCT
Organism: Acidimicrobiales bacterium; assembly: GCA_035312965.1. Lineage (GTDB taxonomy): Bacteria > Actinomycetota > Acidimicrobiia > Acidimicrobiales > Palsa-688 > JAKCDU01. The sequence goes on along the minus strand of DATGAX010000215.1, from coordinate 4,434 downwards.
GGATGAAGCCGAACGGGCGGGACTGATCACGACGCGTCCCGCGGTCGCCAGCTTCGCCCACGCCCTTGTGCGGGAGGCGGTCTACGAGTCCCTTCCGGCCAGCGCACGGGCGCGGCTCCACGAGCGGGCCCTGGGGGCGCTCGAAGGCCTGCGCGCCTCCCGTCCCGTCGACGCCGGGGAGCTCGCCGGCCATGCACTCCGGGCCGGGAGTGACGCCGGAACGGTTGCCCGCTACCACCTGGCAGCGGGGGAGCAGGCCATGGAGCGCCTCGCCTTCGAGGACGCCGTCGCCTTCCTCGAGGTGGCCCGTGACCACTCGGGCGAGAACCCCCAGGTCCTGTCCGTCCTCGGACAGGCCCGCCTGGCGGTCGGGGACTTCGGCGGCTCGCGCTCGGCCTACGAGGCTCTGGCCGCCGTCGCCCGGGCCACCGGCCAGCCCGACCTCCTCGCCCAGGCGGCTCTGGGCATGGGATCCGGCCCTGCCGGCTTCGAGGTCGGGTGGCTGGACCAGGACCAGATCCGTCTGCTCGAGGAGGCGCTCGAGGCGCTCGGACCGCAGCCCTCGCCTCTGCGGGTCTCCCTCCTGGCGCGCCTGTCGGTGGCGATCTTCCAGTCCGCACCTGAGGCCCGCCGCCGCGGGCTGGCCGAGGACGCCGTTGCGCTCGGGCGGGAGGTGGGCGACCCCGCGTCGCTGGCCTATGCGCTCGCGGCCCATTGCGATGCGGTGGCGGGTCCCGCGGGCGTGACCACGCGGCTGCAGGCCAGCGAGGAGGTCCTCACACTCGCCCTCCGTATCGGCGACCCTGAGCTGGAGCTGCTCGGTCGACGTCTCAGGGTCGTGGCCCTGCTGGAGTTGGGCCGGCTGCCCGAGGTCGATGCCGAGATCGAGGCGTACGCCCGCAGCGAGGCCGCCCGCTGTCAGCCGCTCTTCGGTTGGTACGTCCCGATGTGGCGTGCAATGCGTGCGCTGCTGCGCGGCGACCTCCCGTCGTGTCGTGCCCATACGGAGCAGATGGAAAAGATCGGCGGCGAGAGCGAGAATGCCGGGCTCCACACGATCACCCTGCGGTGGTGCCTCGCCTGCGAGACGCTGGATCTCGAGGATCTAGCGGCCCTGTTGCGTGAGCACGATCTGAGCACGGTGCCGGGGGTCTGGCCCCTCATCGGTCTCGCCCTGTCCCTGGCGGTCCTCGGCCGCCCCGAGGAGGCCCGGAGCCGGCTGGACGCGGCTGCCGCTCTTCTGCCCGATGCCCCCCGGGACTCCGAGTGGCTCCCCATGCTCGCCCAGGCGGTCGAGCTGATCGCCCTCATCGGCACGCACCCCGTCGCCGGGTGGCTCTTCGACGAGTTGTCCGCCTACCGGCACCTGACCGTCGTGGAGGGTGCCGGGGCGATGGTCCGCGGCTCCGTCGATCGCTACCTGGCGATCCTGTCGGTGGTCCTTGGCCGGCCCGAGGATGCGGCGGCGCACTTCGAGGCGGCCCTGGCGGCGGCCGCCCGCATGGACGCGACCCTCCTGGAGGCACGCATCCTGCGCGACTGGGGCCTGCTCCTCGAGGAACCGGAGCGGGTGCGGGCGGCTCGCCGGCGCTACGCGGATCTCGGGATCACGGCCCGCGTCGAGGAGTTGGATGTCACCCCCGCACCACCCGACCACCGCGGGCCGGTGCCCGCCTCCTTCCGGCGGGAAGGTGTGCTGTGGGCTCTCGACTTCGGCGGCCGGACCGTTCGCCTTCCCGACTCGAAGGGGCTCCGGGACCTCCATGTACTCCTGGCACGGCCGGGTTCGCCGGTACCCGCGGTCGAACTGGTGGGGGCCGCAGGCGTGCCCGACGCCGCGCGCCGGGAAGCCCCCGGGTCCAGGCCCGGCGATCTCGGCGAGGTCCTCGATGCGCAGGCACGGGAGTCCTACCGCCGCCGCATCCGGGACCTCGATGAGGACATCGCCGATGCGGAGTCCTTGGGCGACGACGAGCGCGCCGCCCGCAGCCGAGTGGAGCGGGACCGCATCGTGGCGGGGCTCTCCGCCGCGTACGGACTGGCCGGAAAGCCCCGCCGCTCCGGGGATCCCGCCGAGCGGGCGCGTACCACGGTCACCGCCCGCATCCGGGATGCGATCACCAGGATCGACCGGGAGCACCCCGACCTCGGCCGGCACCTCCGCTGGGCCGTGCGGACCGGGACGCTCTGCGTGTACGACCCGGAGGAGGTGCCGGCCTGGAGCCTGTAGGCGTCAGGGCTGCAGGAGTGCGACCTCCCGGCGATGGCGCTCGAGGAGCGCGGGGTCCCAGTCTCCCGTGCAGTAGATGGAGAGGTGGGAAATGGCCCCGTCCACCACGTCAGCCCGGGCCATCTCCCGGCAGTACCAGGTACCGCCCTCGTCCTCCCATTGCTCCTCGAACTCCAGGACGAAGCCCGTGGGCGTGGGGTCCGAGCGCCACCGTGGCACGGTCCCCAGCGCCGGATGCGAGAGCTTCCTCACTGCCCCCAGCTCCTCGGCGCCCTGGACCTGCTGGCGCCACAACGGCGTGGTGAGGTCCACGAAGACGTCCGGCTGGAGCAGGCCCGCTGGCGCCGCGCCGGTGGTGAGGAACGTGACGAACCCTTCCGCCAGAGCCTGGTATCGCGAGGCTTGCGCCGTGGTCTCCATCAGTGGGCCCCCTGTTTCATCGCTTCGAGATTGGCACCGATGACCCCCATCGTGGCCTGGAGTGCCCCGGAGGGGCTGAACTCCACGACCTCGCTGCCGGCGAAGATGAGCGGCAGGTGGCCCGGAGCCCCATAGTAGGCGTCACCGGCCTGGTAGATCTCGTCCCGGTCGGCATAGCGCAGCACCAGCTTTCCCCGGACCACGAAGCCCCAGTGCGGGCACTGGCACCGGTTGTCCGGCAGCCCCTTGAACAGGGGCGCAGGGTCGAAGTCTCCCTTGTACGTCTCGAAGGCCACCGTGTAGCCGTCGAGATCCACGTAGCGACCCTCGATGACCTCCTCGTCCACGAGGACGGGAGCTTCCTGCTTCGACGTGCGCGGCATCCCCAATCTCCTTTCGGTGTGGTTCTGACACCTCATAGGCGTGAGATCTCGTCCCACGGTGTGGGGCCGGTCCTGACCGGTGGAGATGGCCAGGTCATGGCAGGGTTCTGATCGTGCCCCCAACGGGATTCGAACGAAACCAGGTCCTGGTCCATCTCGCGGCCGCCCATAGCCTTTCCTATGCTGCTCCGGGCCCTTCGGATGACCAAAGCGAATGCGCCGCCAGCTCGCCCAGGAATCAGCATGGGCGAACACGGCCCCGACGTGTCTCCCCGTTGGGGGCCCGGACTTGTAGGGAGCCGCCGACGCTGCTGTCGCCCCGGTGAAATCAGATTCTTTGGCAACTGCGGTCGCTCACCGATGAGTTCCCGGCCCGTGGCCGGTCTTACCGATGAGGCACCAGCCGCAAGTGCCATGCGGTTCACATCTTTCGTCGACGGTGGTTGGATTTGTGCCAGAAGAGGAGGAGGTCACGTAATGGACACACCCCCGATCGTGTCGCCGCAGGAGTGGGAAGCTGCGCGCGAGCAGCTGCTCGTGAAGGAGAAGGAGCTGACCCGCGCCCGTGACGCGCTGGCGGCCGAGCGTCGGCGGATGCCGTGGCTGGCCGTAGAGAAGGAGTACGTATTCGACGGGCCCGAGGGCAAGGCGAGCCTGCTCTACCTGTTCGACGGGCGCCGTCAGCTCATTGTCTACCGAGCGTTCTTCGAACCGGGCGTGTCCGGCTGGCCCGAGCATGCCTGCATCGGCTGCTCCATGCTGGCCGACCAGGTGGCCCACCTCGCCCACCTGAACGCCCGCGACACCACGCTCGTCTTCGCCTCCCGCGCGCCGCAGGCGGACATCGGGCGCCTGAAGGCGAGGATGGGCTGGCAGATGCCCTGGTACACGCTGACGGACGACTTCGACGCCGACTTCGGTGTGGACGAGTGGCACGGCACGAACGCGTTCATCCGCGACGGCGACAGGGTGTTCCGTACCTACTTCATCAACAACCGCGGCGACGAGGCGATGGGGAGCACCTGGAGCTACCTCGACTTGACGGCACTCGGGCGTCAGGAGGAGTGGGAGGACTCGCCGGAGGGCTATCCCCAGACCCCGCCGTACGAGTGGTGGATCCGGCACGCGTAATCTCCAACCTTCCCAACCTTATCCACGGCAGACGGGCGCAGCGAGGGTCGCCGGTGTCTCGCACTCGCCCGTTGGCCGGGGCCGAGACTCCGCTCCCGGGGGGCTACGGCGACGACAGGGTGGCCAGAGCGTCCCGGCGCTGGAGTTGACGTCGTCGGCCATCGTGGTCACCGGCCACCGGGCATCCTTGAGCCAGGTCGACGGCGGGTAGTTGCCCATGGCGGGGCTGACGCTCGTGGAGACAGCCTCGACCTCGACCCCGGACCTAGG
>DATGAX010000214.1:0-2509 GCA_035312965.1 Acidimicrobiales bacterium | reverse complement strand
GGTCGGGGGACGCCCCCGGACCCCCGGGGACCGGCCTATCGTCCTACCGATGCACGGAGACGAGATGACGGCGGCCACCCCCGGCCCGCCGCCGGCCACCGGGGCCTGGCGGCCCGGCGACCCGCCCGGGCGCCGTCAGTTCGTCACGCTCTTCGACCAGCCGGAGAACCCCCTCCGGCTGGAGCTCGGCGGCACCCTCTCGCCGGTCGTCGTGGCTTACGAGACCTGGGGCGAGCTCGACCGACCCCGGGGCAACGCCGTCCTGGTGGCCCACGCCCTCACCGGCGACAGCCACGCCGCCGGGGCGGCCGGACCGGGGCACATCACGCCCGGGTGGTGGGAGGCCCTGATCGGGCCGGGGAAATTCGTCGACACCGACCGCTGGTGGGTGATCTGCCCCAACACCCTGGGCGGCTGTCAGGGGACGACGGGGCCGTCGTCGGCGGGGCCGGACGGGCCGGGGGGTGCGGCGTGGGGGTCGCGCTTTCCGGTCATCACCATCCGGGACCAGGTCGCGGCGGAGGCGGCGTTGGCCGACCAGCTCGGGATCGACCGCTGGGCGGCGGTGATCGGCGGGTCGATGGGCGGGATGCGGGCCCTGGAGTGGGCCGTGTCGTATCCGGACCGGGTGGCCCGGGTGGTGGCGCTGGCGTGCGGGGCGGCCGCCACCGCGGAGCAGATCGCCCTGTGCGCCGTCCAGGCCCGCGCCATCCGCGCCGACCCCGACTATGCAGGCGGTGACTACTACGAGCTGGCGTCCGGCGGGCCGGTGGCCGGTCTCGGGCTGGCCCGGCGGATAGGGCAGATCAGCTACCGCTCGGAGATCGAGCTGGATACCCGGTTCGGGCGCCGGCCGGAGGGAGACGAGCAGCCTCTCGCCCGCGGCCGCTACTCGGTCGAGAGCTACCTCGACCACCACGCCGACAAGCTCGCCCGCCGGTTCGACCCGAACAGCTACCTCGTCCTCAGCCGGGCCATGGACCACCACGACGTGGGGCGGGACCGGGGCGGCGTGGCGGCCGCCCTGTCCCGGGTGCGGGCCGCAGCCACGGTGATCGCCATCGACAGCGACCGCCTGTACCCGCCCCGGCTCCAGCACGAGCTGGCGTCCCTGCTGCCGGGCCGGCCCGACGTCCGCGTGGTGCACTCGATCTACGGGCACGACGCCTTCCTCATCGAGGCGGACCAGGTGGGGGCCCACATCGCCACCGCCCTGCACGAGGGAGGGAGCGGGTGATCCGCTTCGAGGCCGTCCGCAAGCAGTACCCCGACGGGACCGTCGCCGTCGACCAGCTCGACCTGGAGGCACGGACCGGGGAGATCACCGTGCTGGTCGGCCCGTCCGGCTGCGGCAAGACGACCAGCCTGCGGATGATCAACCGCATGATCGAGCCGACCTCGGGCCGGATCCTGCTCGACGACCGGGACACCGCGACCATCAAGCTGGAGCAGCTGCGCCGCGGCATGGGCTACGTGATCCAGCAGGCCGGCCTCTTCCCCCACCGCACCGTCGTCGACAACGTGGCGACCGTCCCGGTCCTCGTCGGCACGCCGCGACGGGCGGCCCGGCGGCGGGCCCTCGAGCTGCTCGAACTGGTGGGGCTGCCGCCCGAGCTGGCCGGCCGGTACCCGGCGCAGCTCTCCGGCGGGCAGCAGCAGCGGGTGGGCGTGGCCCGGGCCCTGGCCGCCGATCCGCCCGTCATGCTGATGGACGAGCCCTTCTCGGCGGTCGACCCGGTGGTGCGGGCCCAGCTGCAGGACGAGTTCCTCCGGCTGCAGGGGGAGCTGGGCAAGACGATCGTGTTCGTCACCCACGACATCGACGAGGCGGTCAAGCTGGGCGACCGGGTGGCGGTGCTGCGCGTCGGGGGCCGGCTGGCCCAGATCGATTCGCCGCGCGAGCTGCTGGCCCACCCGGCCGACTCCTTCGTCGCCGGCTTCGTGGGGCGCGACCGCGGGTACCGGGCGCTGGGGTTTACCGCCGCCGGCGAGCTGCCGCTGCGACAGGAGACGGTGGTGGCGCTGGGCGAGCCGTTGTCGGTCGTCGGCGGGCGGTCGTCCGACGGGTGGGTGCTCGTCGTCGACGCGGACGGGCGGCCGCTGGGGTGGTTGGGTTCGGCAGTGGACGGGTCGTCGCCGGATGGTCGGGTGGCCGCCGAGATGCTCAACCTGGGCGGGACTCTGGCCGGCGACGGGGCGTCGCTGCGGGCCGCCCTCGACGCCGCCCTGTCCTCGCCGAGCGGGCGGGGGGTGGTCGTCTCGGCCGAGGGGGTCCTGATCGGGACGGTGACGGCCTCGCAGGTCCTGGCCCGCATCGAGGAGGAGCGGGCGGGGGCGGGGGCGGCGGGCGGGTGAGCCACGCCTGGCAGTACTTCAGCCACAACCAGTCGCAGATCCTCGGCTGGCTGCGCACGACCATCTGGCTGGCGCTGGTCCCCCTCGGCGTCTCCCTGCTCATCTCGCTGCCCGTGGGGTGGCTGGCCAGCCGCTACCGCTGGAGCTACCCGCC
>DATGAX010000213.1:0-6429 GCA_035312965.1 Acidimicrobiales bacterium | reverse complement strand
ACCATCGCCGGCCAGGTCCACGTCGGCCAGCAGGGCCGCCCCCAGGCGGGCGATGGTGCCGGCGTCGTCGATGGCCACCGCGGCCGTGACGGACCGGGTCCGGGTGGAGAAGTCGCCGTAGCGCAGCTTGAGGGTGACGGTGCGGCCGGCCAGGCCCGACTGGCGCATGCGGCTGGCCACGGAGTCGGCCATGCGCAGCACCTCGGTCTGCAGCCCCTCCGGATCGCGCCGGTCGACGGCGTAGGTCTCCTCGTGGCTGACCGATTTGGTCTCCCGATCGGGCTCCACCGACCGCTCGTCGATTCCCCGGGCCAGGCGGGCCAGGTGCGCCCCGGCGGACCGCCCGACCGCCCCCTCGATGACCCGGCTGTCTATGGCCGCGAGGTCGCCGATGGTGGCGATACCCAGGCGGCGCAGCCGCTGCGCGGTGGCCGGCCCCACCCCCCACAGGGCCTCGATGGGGTGGGGATGGAGGAAGTCGAGCTCCCGGCCCGGCTCGACGATGTACACCCCGGGGCGGGACCGGCCCGGGGCGGCACCCACCCTGGGCTTGGCCGCCTCCGACGCCAGCTTGGCCAGGAACTTGACCGGGGCCCCGCCCACCGAGCACGACAAGCCCAGCTCGTCGGAAACGGCCCGCCGGATGGCCGAACCGATCTCGAACGCCGTCCCGAACAGGCGGGTCGTGCCGGTCACGTCGAGGAAGGCCTCGTCCAGGGAGATGCCCTCTACGAGCGGGGTGTAGCGCTGGAACACGGCGTGCATCTCACGGCTCACCTCGGCGTAGCGCCCGAACCGCCCGGCGAGGAAGACCGCCTGGGGGCACAGACGGCGCGCCTGGCTCGTGGGCATCGCCGACCGGACACCGAAGACCCGAGCCTCGTAGCTGCACGACGCCACCACGCCCCGCCGGCCGGTGCCCCCGACGATCACCGGCAACCCCTGGAGGCTCGCGTCGTCCCGGGCCTCCACCGACGCGTAGAACGCGTCCATGTCGACGTGCAGGATCCATCGTGGTGGGGCGGGTCCCACCCCCTCAGTCTTCCAGACCAGGGTGACCTCCTAAGGGAGGACGATGCGCCGGAAACCCTCGGCGAAGGCGACCGCCGCCTCCCGCCCGGCCTCCTCGGCCCGGGAGCGAACCGCGCCCCGCAGCCACTCTCCCGCCTCACCCAGCTGGCTGGCGTGGCAGGCGATGGCCGCCGCTTTCAGATCGATCGTCTCCGAGACGTCGACCCAGGAATCCGCATCGAGGGTCCCCGACAGGAAGAGCGCTTCCACCTTGTGGGCCGGTCCTTTGTCCGGGAAGTAGTGAGGGTTGGCGGCGGCCGGAGCGGCCGCGTCGATGACCGCCCAACCCGTGGCGCGGTGATCCCGGTGGTTGACGTAGGTCCCGCCGAAGAACACCGCCGTCGGGTCCGGCGCCATCACCACCGACGGACGCACCGACCGGATCAGCTCCACCAGCCGGCCCCGCAGCTCGGCGCCGTTCTCCAGGTCGCCGTCCCCGAATCCCAGCCAGTGGTGGGCCGCCACGCCCAGGATGCGACCGGCCTCGACCGCCTCGTCCCGCCGCCGGGCGGCCAATTCGGCGGGATCGAGGTGCGGATCCAGGGAACCCTTGTCGCCGTCGGCGCAGATGCACACGTGGACCGCGGTGCCGGCCGCCGCCCACCTGGCCAGCGTGCCGCCGGCCGCCACCTCCGGGTCGTCGGGATGGGCGTATATGGCCAGCACCACGTCCGGCGCCTCGTCGACCAGGTCGCCCATGCCCCGCTCCGGCCCCGGCGCCGCGCTCAGGGCGCCTTGCCGATGAGCCCGCAGGCCAGGTCGACGGCCTCGTCGTCCAGGTCGGCGTGGGTCACCAGCCGGACCCGCCCGGGTGCGATCGTCTGGCCGGCCACCCCGCCCGCGGCCAGGTGGGCCAGGAAGCGGTCGGGATCGGGCGGCGAGAACACCACGATGTTGGTCTCCACGTCAGCCGGCGTGAACCCGATGTCCGGCCAGCGGTCGGCCACGGCCTCGGCCAGGCGGGCCGCCCAGGCGTGGTCGACCTCCAACCGGGCCATGCGGTCCAGCGCCAGCAGGCCGGCGGCGGCGATCACACCGGCCTGCCTCATGCCCCCGCCGAGCCGCTTGCGCTCCCGCACCGCTTCGACGATCAGGTCGGCCGGCCCCGCCAGCAGCGACCCGACCGGCGCCCCGAGGCCCTTGGAGAGGCAGCACATCACCGTCGTGGCCGGGGCGGCCCGCACGGCCGGCGCCCGGCCGCTGGCCACCGACGCGTTCCACAGCCGGGCGCCGTCCATGTGGATCGGGATGCCGGCCGCCTGGGCGGTGCGGCTCACCGCCTCCAGCGCGGCCTGCGGCCACAGCCGGCCTCCGGAGGCCATGTGGGTGTCCTCGATCGACACCAGAGCCACGTGCGGCTGGTGGTGCCGGCCGGACTCGATGGCCAGCTCGACATCGGCTGCGGGAAGGATCCCGCGCTCGTCGTCGACGGTCAGGAACGTCACGCCGGAGTTGATGGGCCCGGCGCCCTCCTCGTAGACCACGATGTGCTGGCGGCGGCCGGTCACGACCGCGTCCCCCGGCCGGGTCAGGCAGCGCAGGGCGATCTGGTTGGCCATCACCCCGGACGGCACGTACAGCGCCGCCTCCTTGCCGAGGAGCTCGGCGAAGCGGTCCTGCAGCCGGTTGACCGTCGGGTCCTCGCCGTAGTCGTCGTCGCCCACCTCCGCCTCGGCCATGGCCCGGCGCATCTCGGGGGTGGGCCGGGTCACAGTGTCGGACCGGAGGTCTACCAGCACCCTGTCACCGTACCTACTAAGCAGGGCGGGTGACCGACGCGACCGCGCCCGTACCGTTCACCGACTGGACGCCCGAGGCGGTGTTCGGCCTGGACCCGCCCGGAGCGGCGCGGCGGGTGGATCCCCTCCGGGCCGCGCTGGCCGCCGCCGGCCTGGAAGCGGCCGTGGCGGCGGCGTCCATACTCGTCAGCGGGGCCGACGTCTCCGGAGTGGAGACCAAGATCTCGGCCACCGACATGGTGTCGGACGTGGACCGGGCATGTGAAGCAGCGGTGGCCGGGGTGCTGTCGGCCCGCCGGCCCGAGGACGGCATGCTGGGCGAGGAAGGCACCGATCAGCCCGGCACGACGGGCGTCCGATGGGTCGTCGACCCGCTCGACGGCACCACCAACTTCCTGTTCGGAATCCCGCAGTTCGCGGTGTCGATCGCGGCCGAGATCGACCGCCGGCCGGTCGCCGGAATCGTGATCGATCCCAACCGGCACGAGCTGTGGGCGGCCGTCGCCGGGCACGGGTCGTTCGTCAACGGGCGGCGGTTGACCGTCCCCGACGGGCGGTCGTCACTGGACCGAGCGTTGTGCGCCACCGGGTTCGGGTACCGGGCCGAACGCCGGCGGTGGCAGGCGGCGGTGGCCGCCGAGGTGATCCCCCATGTGCGGGACATCCGCCGCCTCGGCTCGGCCGCCCTCGACCTGTGCTGGACCGGCGGCGGGCGCTACGACGCCTACTTCGAGTGGGGGCTCAACCCGTGGGACTTCAGCGCCGGGGCCCTCGTCGCGGCCGAGGCCGGGGCGACGGTGAGGGTGGTGGGACAGCACCTCGTGGTGGCGGCGGCGCCGTCGTTGTTCGAGCCGTTGTGCCGGCTGCTCGAGGCGGCCGGTGGGTACGACGCCCCGCCGGGGCCGGAGCCGGCGGAGCGGGTGCAGTGGGGCTCGTAGCGGGCGGCGGCGCGGGCGGCGGTCAGCGCGGCGGTCAGCCCCAGAAGACTTCGGCCACGTCGTGCAGGAGCCCGTGGTCCACGGTCTTGAGCTCCTGGACGGCGTCACCCAGCGGCACCCTCACGATACGGTCGGCCTGCAGCGCCACCATCTCCCCGAACGCCCCGTCGTGGACGGCGTCGATGGCGGCCACCCCGAAGCGGGTGGCCAGCACGCGGTCGAAGGCGGTGGGCGTGCCACCCCGCTGGACGTGACCGAGGATGGTCACCCTCGTCTCGAACCCGGTCCGCTGCTCTATCTCCTCGGCCAGGATGTTGGCGATGCCGCCCAGGCGGGGGTGGCCGAACTGGTCCACCTCGCGTGACGCCACGGTCAGCGTGCCCTCGACGGGGAGGGCGCCCTCGGCCACGACGACGATGGAGGCGAACCGGCCCTTGGCGTGGCGGGTCTTGAGCTTGGCGCACACCTCGTCGATGTCGAAGGGCTCCTCCGGGACGAGTATCTCCGCCGCCCCGCCGGCGATCCCGGCGTAGGTGGCGATCCAGCCCGCGTGGCGGCCCATCACCTCGCACACGATCACCCGGTCGTGCGACTCGGCCGTGGTGTGCAACCGGTCGATGGCGTCGACCGCGATCTGGACCGCGGTGTGGAAACCGAAGGTGACCTCGGTGGCGGACAGGTCGTTGTCGATGGTCTTGGGCACACCCACCACCGCCACACCCTCGCCGCTCAGGCGATGGGCCACGCCGAGGGTGTCCTCCCCCCCGATGGCGATCAGCGCGTCGATGCGCTGGGAGCGCAGAGTGTCGAGGGCGCGGCCCACGCCGCCGTCCACCTTGTACGGGTTGGTACGTGAGGTGCCGAGGATGGTGCCGCCGCGGGGGAGGATGCCCCGGCAGCGCTCTACGTCGAGCGCCACCGTGCGGTCCTCGATGACGCCCCGCCAACCGTCGAGGAAACCGACGAACTCGTCACCGTGGCGGACCTCTCCCTTGCGCACCACGGCCCGGATGACCGCATTGAGACCGGGGCAGTCGCCGCCTCCGGTCAGCACACCAATCCGCATGCCGGTCACCTCCTGTGTCGGGCTGCAGCCGGACATGACGCTATCGCCGGGGCGGCCGGCCATCGGGACGGGCGGGCCGGGGTCGGGACGGGCCGGAGCGGCGGTCCGTCCCGACGGCGGCGTCTCCCGCCGGCGGCGTCTCCCGGGGAGGTCACGCAGGAACATGACACGCGTTCCCGGCGGCGGGAACGTATGTCGTGTTTCCGTCGCTTTCCCCGCTGCGGGTCGGACAAACGTTTCCGCGCGGCCGGAACGCGTGTCATGTTCCCGTCGAATTCCTCGCTGCGGGTCGGACAAACGTTGTTCGCCGATGCAACGCTTGTCATGTTTCTGTCCCGGCGGCCGGCCCGGTCGGACGGTCGGACGGTCGGACGGTCGGACGGTCGACGGTCCGACGGGGCCACCTGGGGCCACCCCGGGCCGCCGAGTCAGTCGCCGAGGGGAGGGGCGGCCGGCCGCTTCGGTTCGGTCGACTTCTTCAGCAGGCCGGCCTCCCGTTCGAAGTCGCCGGCGGCGGAGAAGTCCTTGTAGACACTGGCGAAGCGGAGGTACACCACCTCGTCGACCGGGCGCAGACGTTCGAGGACGGCCAGCCCGACCTCCTCCGACGTCACGTCGGAGCCGGCCATCCGCAGCGACTCCTCGATGTCGGCGGCCATGGAGGCGATCTGTTGGGGCGAGATCGGCCGGTTCTTGGCCGCCGCCCCGATGCCGGAGGCCACCTTGGCCCGGTCGAAGGCCTCCCTGGTGCCGGACCGCTTGATCACCAGGAACGGGATCTCGTCCAGTCGTTCGTAGGTCGTGAAGCGCTGGCCGCACGACAGGCACTCGCGCCGCCGGCGGATGGCCGACCCGTCCTCCGCCGCCCGCGAGTCGACGACCTTGTCGTCCTGGCCGGCACAGCGGGGACAACGCACATGAAGACCGTACTGCCGGGCGGTCGCTCCGGCGCCGGATTCGCCCGTCGGGCAGCCCCATCGTCGAAGCGCCACCCCCGCTCCCCCGCCGACCAGCCCCTACCGGGCCGGTCAGTCCGTCAGAGGAACGATCAGCGCCCGACCGGGATCGGGATCACCTCTCCGGGGTACAGGTCGGTGCCGCCGACCTGGCCGGCCAGGCGATCGACCAGGGGCCGCTCGTCTCGGCCCGGCGAGAGGGCGGCGGCGATGGACCACAACGTGTCGCCCGGGCGGACGACGTATTCACGGGCCCCGGCCGGGACCAGGCCGGAGCCGGCGGCAGCACCGGTGGTGGTGAGGGGTCCACCACCGATGCCGGCCTGGATGAGCTGCGCCAGGACCAGCACAGCGGCGATCGCCAAGAGCAGCAGGCCGCCGGCCAGAAGGCGCCGGCGGCGGTACACGGCCGCGGCGTGCCGGCGGGGTGTGCCGGCGAGGGGCCCTGAGACCGCGGCGGCAGCAGCATGGGCCGGCGCCGCCGGCCCCGGGCGGTAGATGCGCAGGGGCGGCTCGGTCCGGCGGATGGTGCGGGCGGGCGGGATTTCGGTGAACACGGCGGCCATGGAGGACCCTCCTCTTCGCTGCTTCGAACGTCTGTTCCCTCATGACACCACGAACGCCTGTTCGGTGTCAAGGGGCCGAAGGCGAACAGATGT
>DATGAX010000212.1:0-2994 GCA_035312965.1 Acidimicrobiales bacterium | reverse complement strand
CCGGTGGAACACGGTGATCGCCCGGTGATCACCGAGCGCCCGGAGGAGTCGTCGGCCGAGCTGCTGCGCCGCGCCGTCGGTCGGTCGCCGCTCGGCCGGCTGGTGCCGGTCGCCGAGTCGGCCGGCTTCGCCCGGGCATCTCTCGCCGTGTGCGTGGCCGCCAGCGTGTTCGTCGCCGCTCTGCCGGCCCTCCGGGCCTACCGGGTCCCGGCCGCGGCTTGGGTCCTGGCCGGCGCCGCCGCCGGCCCGGTCGCGGTGGCGTTCCTCGCCGCACCGGTGCTCCGCTTGCGCGCCGTCACCTCTTACGGGTTGTCGCTGATCGGGTTGGTACTCCTCCTGCTGGCTGCCGACGGGCCCCACAGCAGGGACATCGCCGACACCCTGGCGCACGGGCCCAACCGCGTCTTCACCGTCACCCTTCCCCTCTCGGGGGACCGGGCGACCATCAGCGCGCTGGTCCTGGTCGTCTGGCTGTGCGGGGCGGCCACCGCGGAGTGGCTCGTGCGAACCCCGAGCCGTCGCGCCCCGGCCGCCTTGATGCTGCCCGTCGTGCTGTACGTCCTGTGCTATGCGCTGGCCTCGGCGGCACCGACCCACGACCGGGTGGGCGGCCCGCTGCTGCTCGGGACGCTCGGTCTGGCGGCGACCGTCCGGGCCCAACTGGCATCGCCGGCCACAGCCGACCCCGACGCTCCGGTATCGAGGTGGCGCCCGATCCTGCCCGCGCTGGCCTCGGTGGCGGCCGTGGCCGGCGGCCTCGCCGCCGTGGCTCCCGCGGTGCCCGCGCTGCGGCAGCCGCCGGCTTCGGTGCACCGGCGGCCACCGACGAGGTTGCCGGTCATCACCGACCCGGTGGATTCGATGGGTCAGCTGCGGGACCGCCAGCCCGGCGCCGCCCCCGGCCCTCTGCTCACCGCCGTGCTCTCGGAGCCGTCTCCCGGCTACCTCGGCTTGGCCTACCTGGATGACTACGACGGCGGGCAGTGGCGCTTCTCGGCCACCTTCCAACCCACCGGAGGGCGCGTGCCCCCCGCCCCGGGCCCCGCCGCGCTGCTCGCCGACCGGGAGGTGACCCAGCGGATCGACATCGTCGCCCCCCTCCCCGTCCCGCTGCTCCCGGCCCTCGACCGGCCCACCGCCGTCACGGGTGTCGACGCGGCAACCGATCCGGCCACCGGCATGCTCCTGCCCCAGTCGGGGTCGGGCCGGATCTCGTACACCGTCGTGTCGCGCACCTCCGATGTCGGGTTGCTCGGCCTCTCCCCGGCCGATCCGATCTCGCCGGCGACCAGCTACCCGGGCGACACGGGCATCCCCCCCGACACCGCGGCGGACCTGGCCACGACGGTGCGCTTCGTCTCGGGGCTCACCGGTGAGCGGCCCGCACCGACGGTGGCGTTCCTCCAGGACGCCCTGCGCGCCCTCCATGCCCGCGCCCGGCGCATCGACCCGTCGGTCGCCGCGCCCCCCCGGCCGCGGTCGAGGAGCACATCCAGCACGGCCCTGTCCGCCGCGCCGGCCGGGACGTCGTTGTCAGAGGTGATCAACGCCGTCACCGTCGACCGGGCCGCCACCCCGGAGCAGTACGCCACTTTCTTCGCCGTGATGGCCCGGTACCTGGGCGTCCCCTCCCGCGTCGTCACCGGCTTCCGCCTGGCTGCCGACCCGAGCGGGCGGGTGGCCGCGGCGGGCACGTACCAGGTGACCAACCGCCAGGCGTGGGCCTGGGTCGAAGTTCCCGTCGAGGGCTTCGGGTGGGTCGTCGCCGACCCGACCCCTGGCACGACCACCGCAGTGGCCGCCCCACCCCCGGCGGCGGTGTCGGCCCCTTCGACCACGGTTCCGGCCCAGGCCAACGCCGTGCCCCGCAACCAGGCCGGCGGGCATCCCGTGGCGCCGCCCCACCCCGTCCGGGCGGCGCCCCGGACGTCGGTGCCGGCGTGGCTGCTCGCGACGGCTGCGGCGGTGGCCCTGGCCGCCGTCCTGGTCCTCGTCGGGCCGGGCCAGGCCGGGCTGCGGCGGGTCCTGCGCCGCCGTCGTCGCCGGTCGGCCGTCCCGCCGGCCCTGGCCATCGGGGCGTGGCTGGAGCTCCTGGACGGCCTCGACCGTGCGGGGATGCGTACCGCGCCGTGCGCCACCGGCCGGGAGGTGGCGGCCGAGATGGGCCACCACTTCGGCGTCGAGCTGGTGCCCGACGCCGTCGCGCTGGCCGAAACCGCCGACCGGGCCCTCTTCTCCAGCCGGTCGGTGACGGCGGAGGCGGCCGCCGAGGCCTGGGAGAGCGCCCGGCGGTTGCGCCGCCGGGCGCTCGCCACGCTGGACCGTCGCCAGCGGCTGCGTTCGGCCTTCCTCGTCGGGTCGGCGCCGAGCCGGCCGTACGGGCCGGCGCCGGACTAATCTCGGCCGCGGTGCGACGCAAGGGGCGCGACGCCGTCGACGAGCTTCTCCCGGGATACGCCGACCTCCACGAGATCGGCGGCGGCGCCTTCGCAACTGTGTTCAGGGCGACCGAGCTCCAGACGCGCCGGCCGGTCGCACTCAAGATCCTGAAGGTCGACACCGTCCACGCCCAGCTGATCGAGACGTTCCACCGCGAGATCCACGCGCTGGCGGCAGTGAGCGACCACCCGTACATCGTCACCCTGTACCGGCCGGCCACGACCGTCGACGGCCGTCCCGCCCTGGTGCTCGAGCTGTGCCGCGAGTCGCTCGGCGACCAGCTCCGCCGGGGGGGCCCGGTGGACCCGGTGGAGGTCACCCGCACGGGGATCAAGATCGCCGGAGCCCTCGAAACGGCCCATCGCAACGGCTTCCTCCACCGCGACATGAAGCCTCAGAACATCCTCGTCACGCAGTTCGGGGAGCCGGCGCTGGCCGACTTCGGCGTGGCCGCCCTGCAGGCTTCGGCCCAGGCCACGGCCGGCGTCTTCGGCTTCACCACCCTGCACGCCGCCCCGGAGATGCTCGAGGGTCTGCACCTGTCGCCGGCGACGG
>DATGAX010000211.1:0-2781 GCA_035312965.1 Acidimicrobiales bacterium | reverse complement strand
CGCGGTCTTCGTGCCGAACATCTTCCAGTTCGACCCGACCAACGTGTGGCTGACCCCGTCGGCCAACGGGGACTGAGGGGGCCGCCTCAGTAGTGCCAGGGGAACGCCGACCAGTCCGGCCGGCGCTTCTCCAGGAAGGCGTCCCTTCCCTCCACCGCCTCGTCCGACCCGTAGGCCAGCCGCGTCGCCTCGCCGGCGAACACCTGCTGGCCGACCAGGCCGTCGTCTATCAGGTTGAGGGCGAACTTGACCATCCTCTGGGCGGTCGGGCTCTTGCCCATGACCTGCTTGGCCCAGTTCAGCGCCACCCGCTCGAGGTCGGCGTGGGGTACCACTGCGTTGACGGCTCCCATGGCGTGCATCTCCGCCGCGGAGTACTCCCGGCCCAGGAAGAAGATCTCGCGGGCGAACTTCTGGCCGACCTGACGGGCCAGGTAGGCGGAGCCGAAGCCGCCGTCGAAGCTGGCCACATCGGTGTCGGTCTGCTTGAAGCGGGCGTGCTCGGCGCTGGCCACGGTGAGGTCGCACACCACGTGCAGGCTGTGACCGCCGCCGGCCGCCCAGCCCGGCACCACGCATATGACCACCTTCGGCATGAACCGGATGAGGCGCTGCACCTCCAGGATGTGGAGCCGGCCGGTCCGACCGGCGTCCACGCGGTCGCCGCTCTCACCCGACGCGTACTGGTAGCCGTCCCGGCCCCTGATCCGCTGGTCTCCTCCGGAACAGAATGCCCACCCGCCGTCCTTTGGGGACGGCCCGTTGCCGGTGAGCAGCACGCAACCGACGTCCGAGGTCTGGCGGGCGTGGTCGAGGGCCTGGTACAGCTCGTCGACGGTGTGGGGGCGGAAGGCGTTGCGCACCTCAGGCCGGTCGAAGGCGACCCGGACCACGCCGGCGTCGACGGCGCGGTGGTAGGTGATGTCGGTGAACTCGAAGCCGGGCACCGCCCGCCACGCCGACTCGTCGAACAGCTCGGAGATCATGGGCGCCGACAGTACGGCGCTCCTGTCAATGCAGGCGAACTCTGGGGTCGAGGACGGCGTAGAAGATGTCGACCACGATGTTGGCGATGATCACGGCCGCGGTGGCCACGATCACGATGCCGATGATCACCGGCAGATCCTGGCGATCGATCGACCGCACCGCGGTGAACCCGAGGCCCGGCATGCCGAAGACCGTCTCGGTGATGATGGCGCCGCCCAGAAGGGTGCCCACGTCGATGCCGAACTGGCTGGCCACAGGGGTGAGAGCGGACCTGAGGCCGTGCCGGTAGATGACCCGGCGCTCGGCCAGGCCCTTGGACCGGGCGGTGCGGATGTAGTCCTCGCCGAGTACCTCCAGCAGCGAGCTGCGGGTGAGCCGGGTGTAGGTCGCGGCGGACACGAGGGCGAGCGTGATCCACGGCAGGGCGAAGACCTGGAGGAAATGCACCGGAGATTTCGGGAAGGTGATCGGGTACTGGCCGGGGAACCAATGGAGCCCGTGGACGGTGAACTGGTAGTAGAAGATGTCGAGGATGAGCAGCCCCAGCACGAAGGTCGGGAACGAGTAGAAGAAGAGGGCCAGCGTGGTGAAGGAACGGTCGAGCAGGGAACCCCTGCGAACGGCCGACACCACGCCGGTCATGACTCCCAGCACGATCCAGATCACGGCCGACCCGATGGCCAACGACAGCGTGATCGGGAAGGCCCCGCCCAGGATGTGGGAGACCGATTCGTTGTTCTGGTAGGAGTACCCGAGGTCGTGGTGCCACACCAGCTGCTTCAGGAAGTACCAGTACTGGTACCACCGCGGCTGATCGAGCCGGAGCCGGTGGCTGATCAGGGCCACGGTCTGAGGCTGGGCGTTCTTGCCGGCGAGGGTCCGAGCCACCGTCGAGGGGCCGCCGGCCAGATAGAAGATGGCGAAGACCAAGAGGGTGACCAGCCACATCACGAACACCCCGAGGGCGAAACGCCGGACCACGAATCTGAGCATCGTCAGCCCTCCTTACAGGCGCTCGAGCCGCGGGTCGAGAGCATCGCGGACGCCGTCACCGAGGATGTTGAACGCCAGCGTGGTGAGCACCAGAGCCACTGACGGGAACACCAGGAACCACCAGGCCTGTTGGTACGATCCCTGCGAGTCCGAGAGCATCTGGCCCCAGTCGGCCGTGGGGGGTTGGATCCCCACGCCGAGGAACGACAGAGACGCCTCGGCCACGATGCTCACCGGGATGAGCAGCGTGGCGTACACGATGAGCTGGGCCGTCACGTTGGGCAGGATGTCGATGAACATGATGCGCCAGGCGCTCGCCCCGAGGGACCGGGCCGCCTCTATGTACTCCTTCTCCCGGATGGAGAGCACCTGGCCTCGCACGATCCGGGCCACCGCGGCCCACCCGAACACGGCGATGACGATGATGACGATCTGGAGGCTCGGGCCCTCGACGGAGACCAGGGAGATGGCGAAGAGCAGGTAGGGCAGGGAGAGCACCAGGTCGATGGCGCGGGCGATCACGGTGTCGGTGAAGCCGCCGAAGTATCCGGCGGCCAGGCCGAGGACGGCCCCGATGGCGACCGTGGCCAGGGTGGCGACCACTCCGACGAACAGGGAGATGCGGGCGCCGTAGGCGATGCGGACGAGGATGTCACGGCCCTGGTCGTCGGTGCCGAGCAGGAACGTGCCGTTCGGGCTTCTCGGCAACCCGAACTCGTCCAGGCCGGTGAGGCGAAATTGCTGATTGACGCCGTGGCCGGTGATGTCGGCGAAGAGCGGGGCGAAGACAGCCATGAGAAC
>DATGAX010000210.1:0-4948 GCA_035312965.1 Acidimicrobiales bacterium | reverse complement strand
GCTCGCGGCCGGTGTCTTGGCCTGGACCGGTTGGGCCGGCTTGGCCGGAGCCACCGCCGATGTCGTCGTCGGCGCGCTCGGTGCGGCAGCCGCCGGCTTGGCCGCCGGTGGTGCCGGTGGTGCCGGTGGTGCTGCCGCCTTGACGGTCGGCGCGGCGGGCGGCGCGGCGGCCGGTGCCGGTGTCGATTGGGTGGGCGCCGGGGCGGGCGCCGGTGTGGCCCGGGCCGCCGTCTCGGCCGGCTCCGCCGGCCCGGCCTTGTCCGCCGTTACCGCCCTGTCGGTCGGGCCGGCCGTGGTCGCCGCCGCCGCCGTGGTGGTCACCGTGGCCGCCGCCGCGGGGGCGGCCGGCGTGCTCGCCGGCGCCGGCGGAGCCGGGGGCGCGATGGTCGACGACCCCGATGCCGGCGCAGATGACACCGGTGCGGTCGAGGCCGGCGCCGCAGGGGGCGCGGCCGGGGCGGCCGTCCCGGCCATTCCCGACAGCGCGCCGCCGATCACGGGAGCCGACACCGCGCCCGGGGCGACCGTCTCCGGCTCGGGTCCGCCTTCCTCCGCCGCTTCCTCGCCGGCCGTCGCGGTGGCGTGGCCGTTGGCCGTCCCCGACGAGGGGCCGTCGTCACCGAGGCCGATGACCTCCTTGACCCGGTCGATGATCCCGATGCGGGCCTCGGGCTGCTCCTCGGGTTCGGGCTCCGGCTCCGGCTCGGCTTCCGCCGCGACCTTCTGCCCCTCCCACTCGAGGAAGCTGGCGCACGAGCCGCAGAAGGTGTCCGAGTCCTCGTTCTGGAATCCACATCTGCTGCAAACGATCACCTGGACGGCTCCTTCCAACCGCGGGCCCGCGCCCCGGCCCCTCTCCGATCCTCGCAGATTCAGGGCGTTCGCGCCGTGATCTGGGCCTTTCGGGTCCTGCCCAATGGGGCAGACATTGCCGGAACCCTTGTACCGGACGGTTCCAGACAGAACAATTCGGTATGGCACGGCCGTTGCGGCCGGAGCCAAGGAGAAGCGCCCAGATGAAGCGAGAGCAGGAGACGTCGAGCGCCGAGACCAAAGGTGGCGACGGCTCGGCCCGCAGCTCGAAGGGGGCGGCGCCGATGTCACCCCGGAGGTCGATCCTCAACCTCCAACGCTCCGCCGGCAACCGGGCGGTGGCCCGCCTGATGGCGGGCCCGACGGTGCAACGCACGCCTCTGGTCGTCCAGCGCAACCTCGAGGAGGAGCTCAACAAGAAGTTCGACGACAACCCTCCCTACGAGGAGCTCGCCGGGCACCTGCACGAGTCACTCCACGCCGGCACCGCGCCGACAGGAACCGGGAACACGAAGACCGGGCCGACCACCGGGTCGACCCCGGCCCCCAAGGGTGCGGCCGGCGCCAAGAAGGCCTACGACGACTACATCGCTTCGCTCAACGATCCGGAGAAGAAGAAGGAGCAGGAGTACAAGGACAAGCTCGAGGCGGCCAAGAGCGACGAGAAGAAGAAGAAGGACAAGGACACCAACCTCGAGTTGCTCCGCAAGCACGGCCACAACCTGACCGGCAAAGAGTCCGACGACGACATTTCGGAACTGGCCGAGGACTTCAAGGCTAAGGACACCGAGGCGAAGCCGAAGCGCAAGGACCAGCTCGCGGCCAAGATGGGCGAGCAGAAGCTTCAGGGAGCCAGCCAGAAGGCGGGCGGCCTGGAGGGGATGCTCTCGCTTCCAGGCGGCAAGAAGCGCAAGCTCTGATCAGCTAGAGGTACTTCGGGATCTCCGGGGTGTACTTCTTCCACCAGTCCGTCGGCAGCCCACCCCACCGCAGCGGCGACTCCCCCATCAGCCCGGGCGCGTCCATCCACGCCGGGACCGGTTCGCCGTCCACGAAGATGAACCCGCCGCTGCCCTGCTTCGAGCGGGGCACCCCAGGGGCGCCGACGAACGTCCACGACCCGTGCTGGAAGGACGACGCCGCGACGGACCAGCCGAAGCGATTGCCCGGGCGACCGCCGTACGAGGCCAGCTGCTGCTCCGCCTTCCACCCGTCGCCGGTGTCGGCGTAGCGGTAGGCCTCCGACACCGGGCCTCCGGGAGCGCCCACGACGAGGAACGGGGCCCGCTCGCCGGGTGCGGTCTCGGCGAAGGCGACCGACCGGCCGAACCCGGCCTCGGCCGCCCCGCCCGGCAGGCGGGTGCCGGCTCCTTCGAATGCCCCGCCGTCGGCCTCGAAGACCCAGACGGCGCCCACCGCCTCCGGCTCGCCGCCGGGGCCCGTCGTCCCTGGACCGCCCACCGCCAGCACCGACCCTCCAGTGAGCGCCACGGAGGTGCCGAAACCGACCGAAGCCGAGCCGTCCGCCGACGAAGGGACGAGGGCGGCGAACTTGAGCGGGCCGGACCACGTGCCCGCCTGGGCGGTCCGGCCCGCATAGGCCGCGCCCTGCCCCTCCCGGGCTCCTGGGGCCCCGGCCGCGATGACGAGGGTCCCGTCCGCCGCGCTGCTGATGGCCACCGCCGCCCCGAACCGGTCGTCCTCGGTTCCGGAGGGATCGGGGTTGGCGACCGTCGACGTCGACCAGGGCGTGTTGGACGCGTCGAGTCCCTTGTAGACGAAGAGCTGGCCGGGACCGAACGGCCCCGCCGGAGGCTCCACCGCCGGCGCGCCGACGACGATGTAGTCGTCCGTCCCGTCCGAGCAGTGGGCGACGGCGGCGCCGAAGAGGTCGCCCGGGCGGGAGCCCTTGTAGGTGAGCTGGGAAACCACAGGGATGGCGGCGTAGGTCCACTCCCCGTACGGAGCCCGCAGGATGAACACCCGTCCCGGCGTGGACCGGTCCCCCTCCGCCCCGACGACGATGGTGTCGCCGAAGACGGCCACCGAGGAGCCCATGCCCCGCACCTGCTCGGATCCGGCGATCTTGGAGCCGGAGAGCACCCCGACGTAGCCCCAGCCGTTGCTCGCCTCGGAGTAGGTGTAGATGGCCACCGCGCCCGAGCCGCCTATGGCGTCTGGGGTGCCGAGCACCGCGAGGTTGGCGCTGATGGCCGCCGTCACGCGCGGGGCGTCGGCCTCGGTCTCCACGTCGAACAGCGGAAAGAGCTCCAGCGACTCGGTCATTGACATTCCGGCCCCTCCTCTCCTGATACGGCCACCAGCCGTCCGACCGGCGCCAGCCCGGCTTCTGCCCGCATGGAGTCCTCGACCTGCCGGCGCATCAGGTCGAGGGGCGGTACGGCCACGATCCGGCCCAGGTCGTCGAAGACCAGGGCGGACGTGACGGCGGCGAAGTGGTCGCGTTTGACCCGCACGATGTCGGCGGGTTGCGGCACCCCGAAGTGGCCCCGGTAGCCGCAGCTGAGCGCGTCGTAATAGTTGCACCGCAGCGGGCGGGCGTCGGTGCCGTACACGGAGCAGCGGCCACCTTCCAGGTGCCGGCACCTGGTGTGCACGATGACGGCCCAACCGTCCTCCGCGATCCCGATCTCGACGGCCGGGAACCCGAGGCAGTAGCGCAGGAATTCCAGCTGGCTGGCATCGCCCGGAAGACCCCGGTTGAACACCAGCACGTCGCAGCACCACGCCCCGCAGCCGTCACAGGGGCTCGACACCGACGGGTCGTCGTGGTGCACCATGCGCCTGGCTTCGGCGGGCGGCTTCTGAGTCAGGGCGATGGACCGCCACTCCTCGTATACGGGGTCGGCAGGCGGCTGTCCGATGGCCCGGCGATCCATGCGGATGGTGTCGAAGCCGGCCACGACCTCGTCCCACTCCGGGCGGGCGACGATGCGCCGCTCCTCGTCGAACTCCAGCCGGTCGGCCAGCCACGACATGCGGTCGTGGTCGACGAGCGGGCGGATCGTGTCCACCCCGTGCTGCTCCACCTCCATGCGGTAGCGGTAGCCACACGTGTGCCCGTTGTAGTGGACGCACACTGCCGGCTGCACCGGTGTGGAGTGCACGGTGCACAGCCCGCTGGGAACGTCGAGGTACCCGCACGGCTGGTTCAGGTACACGTCCATCTTCCAGTCCTGGCGCAGGCCCAGCACGATGCCCTCGAAGTTGAGGAGGAACAGGGCGTAGTCGACATCCATGAGGGCCTGCACCGGGAAGTCGCTGAGGAGCAGGTGGGTGCAGCACGGCGAGCTCTGGCAGTCCAGGCACGGCGGCTGCAGGGCCTCGCGGAACGACAGGTGGGCGCGCTCGGGCGACGCCGCACGGTTGCCGTTGCCCGAGATGGTCACCGGTACCTCTGTCATGGCGTCCCGTACAGATCCTTGTGGGTGGCCTGCCCCACCCTCTTGGCCAGCGCCGCCGCCCGGCTGCCCTTGGCCGCATTACCGATAGTGCCCATGTCCTTCTTCGCCCCGCCTTTCAGGAATCCCAAGTCCCGGCCCAGCGTAGACTTGATTCCGGAGAGGTTCTGGCCGACCACCTTCCGTTCCTTGACCAAGGCGCTCTTGGCCGGGGCCATGGCCGTGAGAGCCGCCTTCTTGTCCGACGCGCCGGCCCGCTTCAGGGCCGCCCGCCCCGGCGCGGTGAAGTTCTTGACCGCCGTCGCGTCGCCCTTCAGGGCGGTCTTCGCTCCGCCTTCGAGCCCCTTGGCCGCCTGCCCGACGGGGGTCAGATCCTTCTTCACCCGTTTGGCCTGGCCGGCCAGCCCGGCCTTCTGGCGCACCAGCGCGCTCTTGGCCGGGGCCAGCGCCTTGAGCGCCGACTGCTTGTCGCGACCGAGCACGTCCTTTACCCCGGCCTTCTCCGCTCCGGCCATCTTCTTCGCCGGCGCCAGCGCCGTCTTGGCCGGCCCCAGCGCCGTCTTGGCCCGCTTCAGATCGTTGCCGAGCACGTTCTTGACCGCACCCGACGCGCCCGTCCTGGCCTTCTTCAGGGTCTCGGCCAGCGACTTGAGGTCTTTGTGCGGCCCGCCCGACTGGCGCACGAGCGCGCTCCGGGCCGGAGTCAGCGACTT
>DATGAX010000209.1:0-10526 GCA_035312965.1 Acidimicrobiales bacterium | reverse complement strand
CGCAACGCGGCCTGGACCGTCGCCTCGGGCGCGGCGTAGCCGGGGACCGGCGAGCCGTATATGAGGGCCCACTGGTGCGGGTGGGCTCCGGCCCACGCCCGCACCGCCCGGCAGACGGCCAGCCACCTGTCCATGGGGCCGCCGGGCGCCTGGGCGGCGGCTCCTTCGGCGGCGGCCCCGACCGACTCGTACGCCTCTACGATCAGGGCGGTCAGCAGGGAGTCGCGGGAGGGGAAGTACCGGTAGAGGGCGGAGGGCGCCATGCCGAGGCGCCGGGCCACGGCGCGCAGCGACAGGCTGGCCGCCCCCACCTCGGCCAGCTCCTCGCTGGCGGCGGCCACGATCTCCGCCGTCAGTTCGGCGCGGACGCGGGCCCGTGCGGTCTGAGGGGCGGTCACCTGGCCAGGATACATGAAATCGAGAACAGCACACCTTGACGAGAACAGTGTTCTCATATAGAGTCACTGTTCATGGAACCTGCTCCTCACTACAAGCAACCCGATTGGTTCACCCGCAACGTGTTCAACCGGCTGGTCCAGGGTCTCACCCGCCTCGGGCTCAGCGTCCGCGGCTCGCGGGTGCTCGAAGTCCCGGGCCGCAAGACGGGCCTGCCCCGCCACGTCCCGGTCAACCTGCTGGCCATCTCGGGCCAGGAGTACCTGGTGGCCCCGAGGGGCGAGACCGAGTGGGTGCGCAACGTGCGGGCGGCCGGCGGCCGGCTCACGCTGATCAAGGGGCGCCGCCGGATGGCCTACGCCGCGGTGGAGCTGGCCGACGAGGCCAAGCCCGAACTTTTGCGGGCCTATCTGCGCAAGTGGAAGTTCGAGGTCGGCATGTTCTTCGACGGGGTGGGACCGGACTCGACCGACGCCGAGATGGCGGCCGTCGCCGACCGCCACCCGGTCTTCCGGCTGCAACCGGCCGTCAGCGGGTCCTGAGCGCGACGGCCGCCGCCGCGGCCAGCCCCTCCACGGTCGCCTCGTCGGCCACCGCGGTGACGTCGATGCCGGCCGACCGGGCCGTCTCGGCGGTGACCGGACCGATGCACACCACCACGGGCGGTAGGGCGGCCCGGCCGAAGGCGGTCAGGAAACCGGTCACGGTGGAGGAGGAGCTGAAGCACACTGCATCGGCCTCGTCGATGTCCGACTTGGCATCCGGCGCCGGCTCGGCCGGCACCGTCCGGTACGCCTCGACCAGCTCGACCGTCCACCCCGCGGCGGTGAGCCCGGCGACCAGCGTGTCCCGCCCCTCGGCGGCCCGCGGGAACATGACGGCTCCCGTCCCACCGGGGTCCGGGAAGGCCTCCACCAGACCGGCCGCCTCCTGGCGGCCGGTTGCCGGCACCAGGTCGGCGACGAGGTGGTAGCGGGCCAGCGCGGCCGCGGTGGCCGGTCCCACCGCCGCCACCCGCGTCCCGGCGAGGATACGGCTGTCGGCGACGCGGCTCATCAGGGCGTCCACCGCCTGGGCCGACGTGAACACCACCCATTCGAACTCACTGTCGGCGAGTGACCGGGCGGCCCGGTCGAGGGCGGCCCCTCCGTCGGCCGGCGGCTCGAAGCGGATGGTCGGCACCTCCACCACCCGGGCGCCCATCTCGCCCAGCAGCCGGGCCAGCTTCGATGCCGACTCCCGCGCCCTGGTGACCACCACCCGCCGCCCGAAGAGAGGCCGGGACTCGTACCACGCCAGGTCGAGGCCGGCCACCGCCCCGACGACCAGCGTCACCGGCGGCTCGAGGGGGGTGTCGCCCAGGGCGTCGAGGCGCACCCGGGTCGTGACCTGCTCGGGCCGGGTCCCCCAATGGACGGCGGCCACCGGGGTGGCCGGGTCCAGGCCGCCGGCGATGAGGCGGGCCGCGATCTCGCCTCTGTGGGCCACCCCCATGAGGACCACGATGGTCCCGCCGGCCGCGGCCAGCGCCTCCCAGTTGGTCTCCCGGTCGACGGCGTGGCGGCTGTGCCCTGTGACCACGGTGAAGGATGTCGACAGCCCGCGGTGGGTCACCGGGATGCCGGCATAGGCGGGCACCGCGATCGCGGAGGTGATCCCGGGCACCACCTCGAAGGCCACCCCGGCCTCCTCCAGCGCGGCAGCCTCCTCGCCGCCCCGCCCGAACACGAACGGATCCCCGCCCTTGAGCCGCACCACCGTGCGGCCGCGGCCACCCTCGTGGATGAGGAGCTGGTTGATGTGCTCCTGGTCCACCGGTCCTCCCGGCGCCTTGCCCACGTCGACCAGCTGGCACCCGGCCGGAGCCAGGGTCAGCAGCCGGGAATCGGCCAGCCGGTCGTGCACCACCACGTCGGCGCGGCCCAACAGCTCGGCGCCTCGGACCGTGATCAGGCCCGGGTCGCCCGGGCCGGCTCCGACCAGGTAGACGGTCATCCCTCGAGCAGGGCCTGGCCGCCGCAGGCCAGGAGGGACTCGGCCACCGAGACGCCCACGCCGGCCGCGTCCTCTACCGGCCCCCGGGCCCGCCATCGCAGGACGGTGCGGCCGTCCAACGACGCCAGCAGCCCTTCGACTTCGACGGTCGTATCCCCCTCCACCGTGGCATGCGCTCCCACGGGGAGGTCGCACCCGCCGGCCAGACGGCCGAGGAACCCCCGCTCGGCGGCCAGGGCCACGAACGACGCCGGGTCGTTGACCGGGCGGAGCGCAGCGCGCACAGTGGAGTCGTCCCGCGCCTCCACCGCGATGGCGCCCTGGCCGACCTGGGGCAGCATGACCGAGACGTCGAGGGTGTGGGCGACGGGGGGGACCAGACCGAGCCGCTCCAGGGCGGCGGCGGCCATGACGATGGCGCCGCCGGGGGGGACGCGCTCCAGGCGGGTGGCGATGTTGCCCCTCAGGCTGACGAACGTGAGGTCGGGTCGCAGCCAGGCCAGCTGGGCCCGGCGCCGGACTGATCCCGTGGCGACCGGGGCGCCCGGGCCCAGGTCGTCGAGGCGGGCACCCACGAGCACGTCGCGGGGGTCGGCCCGCGGCGGCACGGCCACGATCGACAACCCGGGCGCCGGCTCGGAGGGGAGGTCCTTGGCGGAGTGGACGGCGGCGTCGGCCCGCCCGTCGAGGACGGCGGCCTGGACCTCCTTGACGAAGACCCCCTGCCCACCCATCTCCCAGACGGGCCGGTCCTGGCGGCGGTCGCCGGCCGTCTCGACGATCACCAGCTCGGTGTCGTCGCCGATCAGGGCGGCGACGTGACGGGCCTGCCACAGGGCCAGCGGACTGCCCCGGGTGGCCAGTCGGACGGGCAACTCAGAGGTCGAACAGCTGCTGCAGCGCCGATGCCAGCTGGTCGCCGGCGGCGGTCCCAGCCGCCGTCTTGACCACCACCGTCGGGTCGTGCAGGAGCTTGGCCACGACCGCCCGGGTGAGAGCGTCGAGCGCCCGGGCCTGCTGCTCGTCGAGCTCCCCGAGCCGGCGGCGGAAGCGAGCCAGCTCCGCCTGGCGCACCTCCTCGGCCCGGTCGTGCAGGGCGGCCACGAGCGGGGCCACCCGCCGTT
Organism: Acidimicrobiales bacterium; assembly: GCA_035312965.1. Lineage (GTDB taxonomy): Bacteria > Actinomycetota > Acidimicrobiia > Acidimicrobiales > Palsa-688 > JAKCDU01. Next base: position 7,011 of record DATGAX010000209.1, on the reverse strand, counting down.
CCGTGGCCAGGTCGAAGTGCCGGGCGACCTCTTCCTCCACGATGGAGGTGGCGTGCGGGATCTCCGCCCTCCTGCCCTCCATGCCCCGGGTGGCGAAGTCCGACAGGTCGTCCATGTCCAGCAGGCGCACGCCGGCCACGCCGGCCGCAGCCGGATCCACGTCCCGCGGCACCGCGATGTCCACGATGAGCAACGGGCGCTCGGGGCGGCGAGCCATGACCGCTTCCACCTGATGGGCCTCGAGCAGTACATCGGGCGAGCCGGTCGAGGCCAGCACCACGTCCGCCTCGTGCAGGCCCGACTCCAGATCGGACCAGTCGATGGCCCGCCCGCCACAGCGGGTGGCCAGCTCCTGGGCGCGCGCCGGGGTGCGGTTGGCGACCAGTAGCCGGCCGTCGTCGAGGCGCCCGGCGAGGGCCTGGGCCATCGCTTCGCCCATCTCCCCGGCGCCCAAGACCAGTGTCGTACGGCCCGACACCGAGCCCAGCTCGGCCCGGGCCATGGCCACGGCGGCCTGTGAAAGCGACGTCGTCCCCCGGGCGATGGCCGTCTCGGATCGGACCCGCTTCCCCACCTCGGCGGCATGGCGGAAGAGGACCGACAGCACCGGGCCGGCCGCGCCGTCGGCGCGCGCCGCCTCCCAGGCCGCGCCCAGCTGGCCCAGGATCTCGCCTTCGCCCAGGACGGCGGAGTCCAGCCCGGCGGCCACCTTGAACAGGTGCCGCACCGCGGCGTCCTCGTGGTACTCGTAGAGGTGCGGAGAGAAAGCCTCCGGGGGGCGCCCGCTCCAGGTGGCCAAGAAGTTGCGGATGTCGCTTACGGCCGGGTGGTACAGCCGGGCGACCGCATACACCTCGGTGCGCTGGCAGGTGGAGACGATCACGGCCTCGGCCAGGTGCTCGCTGGTGGCCAGCTCCTGCAATGCCTTGCTCAACCGCGCCGGAGACACCGCTGTCGCCTCGAGGACCGATAGCGGGACGGTGCGCTGGTTGAGTCCGACTACTACGACAGACACGCCTGCAGGCGCTCCCTTGCCTGGGCCACGTGGCCCGTACGAATCAGTTCGAGCATGTCCGAATCCAGCGCTCTGCGCCAGTCGACGCCCTCTGTAGAACGCCCCGCGGCCTGCAATTCATCCCGGGCCTCGGAGAGCAGCTCGGCCAGCTGGGCCGTCTCGGGCCCCAGCCAGCCGGCGATCTGGTCCCGCAGCCACCCGGCCAGGGCGGGGCTGTGGCCCCCGGTGGACACGGCCACCGTCACCGGCCCCTGGCGCAGCACCGCGGGCAGCGTGAAGGCGCAGGCCTCCGGGTCGTCGGCCGCGTTGACCCATACCCGCCGGGCGCGGCCGTCGGCGTGGACGCGGCGGTTGACCTCGGGATCGTTGGTGGCGGCGATGGCCAGCCATGCCAGGTCGAGGTCCCCCTCGCGATAGGGCCTTTCGGCCACTTCCACCGGCAGGGCCCGGATCTCGACGCTGATCTCGGGGGCGACGACCACGACGTCGGCCCCCGCCTCGACCAGGCCGGCCGCCTTGCGGGCGGCGACCGTCCCACCGCCCACGACCACGCACCGCTTGCCCGCCACCACCAGGCCGACCGGGTAGAGCTGCTCGGGGACGGGCACCGTCAGCAGAGCCCGGCGATGGTGGCCAGCCGCTGGCGGTGAAAGCTCAGGATCTGCAGCTCGATGCCCAGGTCGACCTGGCGCAGAGCGACGTGCGGGGGGACGATCACCGACGTGGGAGCGAAGTTCAGGATGGAATTCACCCCGGCGGCGACCAGGGTGTCGGCCACCCCCTGGGCGGCGGGGGCGGGGGTGGTGATGACCGCGATGTCGGCCCCTTTGTCCTGGAGCACCTCGAGCATCGAAGAGGCGGCCTCGACCACCGTCGAGCCGACCACCGCACCGACCTTGGCCGGGTCGGCGTCGAAGGCGGCGACCACGTGGAATCCCCGCGCCGGGAACCCTCCGTAGGCGGCCAGCGCCTGCCCCAGGTTGCCGCAACCCACGATGGCCACCCGCCGCTCCGCCTCGAGGCCCAGCCGGCGGTTGATCTGGCGCACCAGGTAGTCGACCTCGTAGCCGACCCCCCGGGTCCCGTAGGAGCCGAGGTAGGAGAGGTCCTTGCGCACCTGGGCGGCGTTGACCCCGGCCCGGCTGGCCAGCGTCTCCGACGAGATGGTGTCCATGTGGCCGGCCGCTTCGCCCAGCACGCGCAGGTACAGAGGCAGCCGGGTGACCGTCGCCTCCGGAATCCGGCGGCCGGATGTCATGGGGAGATGCTACCGGTGGTCGTCGCCGACCCGGTGGGCCAGGCGCACCCTGTCCCCGGGGCGCAGCCCGAGCCGGGACGCGGCCGAATCCCGGTCCAGGCACAGGGCGAGCAGCCCGTACGAGTCGACGACGAGGCCGGGGCGCCCTTCCGGGATGGCGGCATAAGAGGGGGCGACGGCCGCGGTGAAGGGACCGGCGGCGGAGTCGCTCTGCACCTGCACTTCCAGCGGGCCGGGCCCGGTGTCGGCCGGCGTGACGTTGAGCTGGACGTTGCCGAAGTGGTCCACCCAGAGCACCTCTGCCTCGACGCCGTCGCCGGCGCCGGTCACGATCGGTGCGGGAAGGGGCTCGCCGGCCAACGTGGCCGGGTCGATGGGCCGGCCGAGCTGCCGGAGGGGCACGCCGGTGGCGGCCCGGGCCGCGGCCGGGGCGAACAGGTCGCGACCGGCGAAGGTGGCGCCGCCGGCCGAGTGCCCGGGGCCGCCCGGGGGGTCCAACTCGACGGCCTCGGTCGGGGCGCCGAGGCGGAGGGCGGCGGGGAGGAGGAGCCCGTTGTCCGGGCCGACCAGCACGGTGGCCGCCTCGTCCACGGCGACGGCCACCGCCCGGCGGAGTGTGGCGACCCCCGGGTCCACGACGGCCAGGATCACCGCCGGGGCCAACCAGGGAGCGGCCCGCCACAGGGTCAGGCTCCCGGCCCGCACGTCATGGCGGGGGACCTGGTGGGTGACATCGATGCGGGGGTGGTCCGGAGCCAGCCGGTGCAGGACGGCGTGCACCACGCCGACGAACTCGTCGGCCGTCCCGTAGTCGCTCAGGAACGCGATCGAGCGGGCGATGGGCGGCCTGGTGGTGGCGGTGGTGGTGCCGGTGGTGGCGGTGGTGGCGGTGCGGTCAGCCCGCCTGGGTGTACTGCTCCGCCAGGTAGCGGTCCACGTCGACATCGCGTATGCGGTACGAGCGCCCGACCCGGACCGCGGCCAGCTGTCCGGCCTGGATGAGCCGGTACACCGTCATGTTGGATACCCGCAGCTGGCCGGCCACTTCGGCGACCGTGACGAAGCTGGACTCGGTCTCGTTCTTAGGCACGCGTAGCACCACCCTTCTCCGCTCGCGAGCGTACGCCAACCACGGGCCGGCGCAAAGGGCCGGCCGCGCAAAACGGGACGGAGGGGTGGAAACGGGGCGGCCGGGCGGAGGGACCCCGGAGCTTTTCTGTGAAGGAAAGCTGAGCGTGGGGACCCTACTTTTCCTTCACAGAACCGGTTTTGCTTCACAGAACCCGGATAGAAACACCATGAAACGACGCGTAAGGCAGCACGGGGCGAGGGTCAGCGGCCTCGACCGAGCTCGCGGGCCCGCTCCGTGGCCGCCATCACCGCCTCGAGCAGTGCGGCCCGCACCCCGGCCGACTCGAGCGCCCGCAGGCCGGCTGCCGTCGTCCCACCGGGCGAGGTCACCGCGGCGCGCAGGGCGGACGGCTCCTCGGCCGTCTCGGCCAGCAGGTGGGCCGACCCGAGCAGGGTCTGCACCGTCAGATCCCGGGCCACGGGGCGGCTCAGACCGGCCAGGACCCCGGCATCGATGAGGGCCTCGGCGATCAGGAAGACGTAGGCCGGGCCCGAGCCGGACAGGCCGGTGACGGCGTCGAGGGCCGGCTCGGGCAGCTCGACAACGGTGCCCACGGCAGACAGGACCGATGTGGCCCAGTCGACGTCGGCCGCCGTCGCCCGCCGCCCGGGCGCGACCGCCGAGGCGGCGCAGCCGACCAGGGCCGGCGTGTTGGGCATGGCCCGGATGGCGGCGGCCGGGTCGAGCCACCGGTCCAGGTCCTCGAGGGTCACCCCCGCGGCGATGGACAGCACCCGGGCGACCCCCGCCGCCGCCACCTCGACACAGACGGCTTCGACGTCGTGCGGCTTGACTGCGATCACCGCCCCGACCGGCTCCGCCGAGCCCGTCGGCCACCGGTCCAGGGCCTCCTTGACGTCGGCTGCGACGGGAAGGGGCCGGGCTTCGAGCTGACGCCGCCGCTCGGGCGACGTCTCCACCACCACCAACCGCCCGGTGGGGAAGCCCTGCGCCAGCAGGCCGGCCGCCAGCGCCTCACCCATGCGCCCGCCGCCCACGACCACCAGATTGCCGGTCACAGAGCTCGGCGCCATCGCCAAGACCCTAGGCCACCGTGCCCGGCGGATCCCCGAATGGTGGGTGCCCGCCGCCCGGCTCGACCGGTCGGTCTGTTCGCACTTCCCCGAGCGAACTCGCCAGTTGGGCGGGCCGGGCAGCCGGCGTTGGCGAGGGTACCGGCGGCCCCGATGGCGGGCAAGGGAGCCCCCGACCGACCATCCGACCTGCCGACCCCCGACCGGCCGACCCGCCGACCGGCTTCAGCCGCAGGCGACCAGCTCGGCGGCTGTCAGCTCCTCGACCCGGGACCACAGGGCGGCACCGGCCCGCCGCCAGGTGTAGGCGTGGGAGCGGGCCGCCGCCCGGCGGCCCAGCCGGGTGGCCAGGTCGGGGTCGTCGAAGATGGCGGCGAGCGGCTTGGCGAAGTCGGCTGGGTCGCGCCCGTCGACCAGGAACCCGGTCTCCCCGTCCTGGACGATGGTGGTGAGCCCTCCGACCGCGGCGGCCACCACCGGCACCCCGCACGCCGCCGCTTCCAGTGCGACCAGCCCGAACGACTCCGAGTGGCTGGGCACCACGCAGGCGTCCGCGGCGCGGAAGTAGGTCGACAGCATCTCGTGGGGTTGGGGGGGCAGGAGGCGGACCGCGCCGGTCAGGTCGTGGGCGTCGATGGCCCGGCGCACGGCGGCCAGCTCGCTCGGCCCGTCGGGGCCGCTCGGCCCACCGATGATGACGAGCGTGGCGTCGGTCGCCCGGCCGCCCGCGCCGCGCACCGCGGCGAGAGCTTCGACGGCGACCGAGGGCCCCTTGAGGGGCTGGATCCGGCCCACGAACAGTACGAGCGGGCCACCCTCGGGCAGGCCCACGGCCCGGCGGGCCTGGACCCGGTCGCCCGGCGCGAAGAAGGCGTGCTCCACCCCGGGGGCCACCAGGGCGATGCGGTCCGGATCGGCGCCGTAGAGATCGATCAGCTGGTTGGCTTCGACGCTGCACGACGCCAGGACGGCATCGGCGCATCCGACGATCTCGGCCTCGGCGTGGGCGCGGAGGGCCGGTTCGGACGAGGGGGCGGCGTCCGCCTTCACCCGGTCCAGGGTGTGGAAGGTGACGAGGAGGGGCACCTCGAGCTGGTGCTTCAGGCGGTGGCCGGCCACGCCGGACAACCAGTAGTTGGCGTGGATGGCCGCCACCGGGCGGCCCGCCGAATCGAGCTGGTCGAGCCGGCGGCCGACCCCTTCGGTCCACTCGGCGACCAGATCGGGCAGGCGCTCCTTGGCCACCGGAGCGACCGGGCCGGCCTGCACGTGGTGGACGCGGAAACCCGGTTCGAAGGCCACGACGGGCGGTACCGAGGCGTCCTCCGACCGGGTGAACACCTCGCATTCGACGCCCGAGCGGGCCAGGGCCGTCGCCAGTTCGCGGACGTAGACGTTCATCCCTCCGCCGTCGCCCGTGCCGGGCTGGGCCAGCGGGGACGTGTGCATCGAGAGGATGGCCAGCCGGGGCGGGGTCACTGCGCCTCCTCCACCTCTGGCGCCTCAGCCGCGGCCGGCCCCACGCCGCCGGACGACGCCGCGGCCTTGGCGGTCTCCGCCGTCTCCACCGGCACCCCGTTCTCCCGCCGGAAGGACAGGTAGATGCGCAGGATGGTCTGCTTCTGGTCCTCGTTGAGATGCGGCTCGGCCAGGACCGCCTGGGTCAGGTCCAGCCCGGTCTCGCGGGGATCGAGGATGCCGGCCCGGACGTAGAGGGTCTCCGCCGACAGCTGCAGGGCCTTGGCGATCTGCTGCAGGATCTCGGCCGACGGGCGGCGCAGGCCCCGCTCGATCTGGCTGAGGTACGGGTTGGAGATACCGGCCATGTCCGAGAGGCGCCGGACCGACAACCGCGCCCCCGACCGCTGCTCCCGGATGAACTCGCCGAGCTCGCGCCAGGGGTCCGGGAACACCGAGTTCATTTGTTCATCAACTCCCCGACCAGGTCGAGCAGCTCCATGGGCGCGAACGGCTTGGTCATGAAGGCGTCGGCCCCCGCCTCCCGCGCCTCGGTTTCGAGCTTCGGGTCGTCCCGGGCGGTCAGGATGACCACTCGCACCTGGTCGTGGTCCAGCCGCCGGCACACCTCCACCCCGTCCAGGCCGGGCATCATGATGTCCAGCACGACTACCGACGGGCGGGTCTCGGACGCCAGCGCGAGGGCGGCCTGGCCGTCGCGGGCCTCGGCCACCTCGAACTCGTCGGCTTCGAGGACGGCCCGCACCAACCGGCGGATCATCTCGTCGTCGTCTACCACCAGGACCAGGCGGGGCTTGCCTTCCCCGCTCACGGCAGAAGGCTGTCTACCGTGGCCTCACCGGTGCCGTAGCGCCGGACGATCTCGGCCTCGAGCCGATCGAGCACGTCGAGCACGGAGCGACGCGTCGACGAGACGGTCCTCTCGAACTCCGTCAGCTCGCTGGCGGACCGGTCGAGCTCCTCGTCGGAGAGATCGGTGAGCTGGGCGAGGTGTGACGCCGGCAGGATCTCCTCCATCCGGCGCTGTAGGGCGGCGTCGATCTCACCCGGCGCCAGGAGGGTGGGCAGCCGGCCCAGACCGGGGGCATGGACA
>DATGAX010000208.1:0-5480 GCA_035312965.1 Acidimicrobiales bacterium | reverse complement strand
GCCTTGGCCTACGTACGGCAAGGCCGCCCGCGCCGGCGGCCGTTATCTAGGCCGAATCCCCCCGGGGGCCTGCGAAAAGGAACTTCGAAGGCGTTGACTCGCCTGTTTGTACACATTAACATAGCGAACGTACTCAAGGCCTCAGACGATGCCGACAGGGCGCGACGCTGGGCGCGATCACGATGCGGCGTGCGCCGGATCAAGGGAGGGTCTGTGAACAGAAGTCGCCTATCCATCTCCAAGCTCCTTGCCGCCAGTGCCGCGGTGGCACTGACGGCCTCAGGCTGCGGCGGCCCAAAGGTCGGCACCGCCGCCAGTCAGACGGGCGCTCCTGCCGTGGCTGCTCTCGGCAATGACGGGGCGACACCGACGGCTGCCAGCGATGGCGGCTCGGCGCCGGCGGCTGTCAGCGGCGGCGGCTCGGCGCCGGCGGCTGTCAGCGGCGGCGGCTCGGCGCCGGCGGCTGTCAGCGGTGCGGGCGGCGCGACTCGGGCGGCTGCCAGCGGTGGCGGCGCGGCAACGGCGGCTCCCGGCGTTGGCGGCCAGAATCAGGGCGCCGGCCAGCAGCAGGCCTCTGTCGGCAGCATCGCCGACCGGGTGGCCAAGAAGGCGATCTTCGGCGGTAACGAACAGTGTGCACCGGCGAACGGCACCCCGGTGTCGATTGGCAATGTGAGCACCCTGTCCGGGGTTCTCGGTCAGCTGTTCTCCCCGGTCGTGCCGGCGCTGAAGACCTTCGTGGCCTCGCAGAACGCCTGTAACGGCCTGAACGGCCATCCGATCAAGCTGACGATCGCCGATGACCAGGGCGACCCGTCCACGGCGGTGACCGAGGGGCGCCGGCTTGTGAAGGAGGGCGCGGTTGCCTTCCTCGGCAACATCCAGGTGCTCACGATCGACGCGATGACCACCGTCGTCAAGGAGTCCGGGGTTCCCATCATCGGTGGTGACATCACGAACAACACGTGGTTCACCAACCCCCTGCTCTTCCCGCAGGGCTCCCCGCCCCAGTCGATCAGCTACGGCTACCACGTGGCGGCCGCCGAGGTCTTCAAGAAGAAGAAGATCGGGAACGTCTACTGCCTCGAGGTCCCCCAGGCCTGCAAGGAGATCAACACGGCCTTCCAGGAGCTCGACGCCGCCTTCCCGGACCAGAAGACGGTGTACACGCAGCAGATCTCCATCACCTCGCCGGACTACACCTCACAGTGCCTCGACGCCCAGCGGGCCGGTGTGGAGATGATGGCGATCACCAACGACGCACCCACGCAGAGCCGGTGGTCGAACAGCTGCGCCAAGGTCGGCTTCAAGCCCGATTACGTCCTGTACCCGCTCGGGGTCGGCAACGAGGGCCAGTTCCTGGGCAACCCCAACCTCGGGAATGGCTACGTGCCGATGAACCACTTCCCGTGGATGGCGGGCACGAAGAAGTTCCCGGGCAACGCAGCGATGCAGTACTACCAGCAGCAGGTGGCGAAGTACAACCCGGGCTTCAACTCCGGCGGCGCCGCCGCCCTCGGGTGGCAGGCCGGAGCCCTGCTCGTGGCGGGTAGCGTCGAGCTCCCGCCGGCCGACCAGCCCGTCAAGACCCAGGACTTTCTCAAGGCGCTCTACCAGTTCAAGGGGCAGCAGTGGACCACCCTCGGTGGTCTGAGCGGCCCCCTGGTCTTCACCGAGGGCAAGAACCCGTTCGTCAAGTACTGCCTGTACGGGGCGCAGGCCAACGCCGACAACAGCGGGTGGGCGAGGGCCATCACCAATCTCTCGTGCACCGACCTTCGGGCCCCGAGCGACCCGAACCAGAAGGCGCCGTCATGAGACCCAGGGAATTAGGCGTAAGTAGCTCGAGTGCAGTGCTCGGTTGCGAGCACCCGACGGGGAGTGGGTTATGGACCTGATCAAGCTGGCCAAGAAGCAGTGGGACCGCAGTGCGGCCATCGTGTTCACCGCCATCGGCGTGATCGCCCTGATCAAGGGATGGCTCGGGGTCAGAGGGACTCCGGTGCTGGCCGAACAGACGAGGTACATCGTCTCCGGGGGTATCGGCGCAATCATTTTCCTCGGTCTCGGTGCCACCCTGTGGCTGTCGGCGGACCTGCGCGATGAGTGGCGCAAGCTCGACCGCATCGAGCAGTCCCTCGGCGACGGTGTGCTGAGGTGGGCCGGCGACGGTTCCGCCGAGACCATCGTCGACGTCACGCAGGGACAGACAGGCCACAACGGCGAGCCGGCAGCGGCAATCCCGGCGGGCCCGGCCCGCGCTGTGACCACGGCGGGTTCCAATGCGTAACTCTGCGGTACGCGCGACTCATCCGTGGCCCGAGCAGACGTTGATGCTGTGGGCGTTGCTGTCCGGGATCGGTGTCGCCCTGCTGGTGGCGGGGTGGATCCAGGTCCGCACTGAGAGCGTGTATGCCGAGCAGGTTGCGGGGATCAACATGGCCATTGTCGGTGTCATCGCCATTGGCGCCGGCGCCATCCCGATGTTGCTGGCCGGCCGCCGTGCCGTCGGCGTGCGCCGGCTGGCGCTGCTCGGCGACCTGCGCGGGATGCCTGTCCGATCGTCGGCCGGGGCGTCGGCTGGCTCGATCTCGCAGAACCTCGTCGGTGGCGAGGGGCTGCGACATTTCCACCGCGCCGGCTGCACGATGGCGCAAGGTCGCAACTGGAGCGCCGCGTCCCGCCAGGAGCACGAGCGGGCCGGCCGTGTCGCCTGTGGAGTGTGCCGCCCATGACCGAGTTCCTCGTCTTCCTGCCCTCAGGTATCGCCATCGGGTCGGTCTACGCCCTGGTCGCCCTCGGCCTGGTGCTCACCTACAAGACCTCCGGCATCTTCAACTTCGCTCACGGCGGCATGGCCGCCGTGGCGGCCTACCTGTTCTACGAGTTGTCGATCCGGCAGGGGTGGCACTGGTCCGTCGCCTTCCTAGGCTCCCTGCTCGTCGTCGGCGTGCTCGGTGGTCTCATCATGGAACGGCTCGCCGCCTTGCTGTCATCGGCGCCCACCGTCATGGTCGTGGTCGCCACGGTCGGGCTGCTGGTGCTTCTCCAGTCGCTGATGACCGCCATCTACGGTCCCGCCAACATCTTCATGAAGTCCTACCTGCCCACGAACACCCTGTTCACCCTCGGCAAGTTCAGAGTCACCGTCGAGGACCTCGCCGTGACGGGCTTCTCGCTCGCCGCCGGGGTCGGCCTGTACCTGCTCTTCGAGCGGACCCGAATCGGTAAGAGCACCACCGCAGTGGTCGACGACCCGAACCTGCTGAGCCTGCAGGGCACGAACCCGGCCATGGTCCGTCGACTGTCCTGGATGATCGGCTCATCCTTCGCCGCCATCTCCGGTATGTTCCTGGCCCCCAAGCTCGGCGTGTCGGTCAATACGCTGATCCTGCTGGTCATCGCCGCCTATGGGGCGGCTGCGCTGGGCCGCTTCGAGAACCTTCTGCTCACCGTGGCCGGTGCCATGATCATCGGCGTCATGGTGGCGTACCTGCCAAGTCAGGTCACGAAGATCTCCACCAACGTCCTCGTTCAGAACCTGCCGGGCAACACGCCCTTCCTGCTGCTGTTCCTCGTGTTCCTGGTGGCGCCGACCCGGCTGCTGACGGAACGGGGGGTAGCGAACACTCGGCGGCAGCGCCCGATCCGGACCTTCAGCCGGCCGGTGACCTACGGCGGCTTCGCCCTGCTGGGCGCCGTCCTCCTGCTGGTCCCGGGCATTGTCCCCGAGGCGGAGATGACCCAGTACGTCTCGACCCTCGGCTACTTCATCGTCTTCGCGTCCCTGGGCATGCTCGTGTGGATGTCCGGGCAGATCTCCTTGTGCCAGATGACCTTCGCTGCGGTCGGCGCGGCCACCGCCGGGCACATGCTCGCCCACGGAATCTCCTGGCCGCTCGCATTGCTCATCGCCGGCGCGGTCACGATTCCCGTCGGTGCTCTGGTGTCGATCGTGGCGATCCGGTTCGGGGGCATCTACGTCGCCATCGCCACCTTCGGTTTCGCCATCGCGATGCAGCAGGTCGGGTACTACACCTCGATCCTGTTCGGCCAGCAGCAGCGGATCGACGTACCACGACCGGAGTTCCTCGGTGTCAACTTCACCAAGGTCGTTCCGTTCTACTACCTCTGCTTGGCTGTCGCGGTGCTCGCCGGCGCCATCGTGCTGGCCGTGCGAGCCAGCCGGCTGGGTGGCCTGCTGCGGGCGATGTCCGACTCGCCGACCGCGCTGGCCGCCCACGGCGCCAACACGACGCTCATCAAGGTCGTGGTGTTCTGCATCTCGGCGTTCATCGCCGCCCTCGGGGGTGTGGTGATCTCCGGGGTGCCGCAGAACGCCAGCGGGGCCCTCACCGGGCCGTTCAGCGTCACCGTCTCGCTGGTCATGGTCGCGGTGCTGGGCTTCGCCGGGCGCCGGCCGATCGCCTCGCCGCTGGTGGCCGCAATCCTGTTCCAGCTGATCAGGATCTATCCGCCGTTCAACTCCGAAGGATTCCTCAAGTACCAAGGCGTGATCTTCGGAGTGCTGGCCATCTTCGTGGCCATCTACCCGTCCCTCAACATCCCCGGCGTGATCGCCAGGCTCACCTCGGCGAGCCGCGACCGCAGGGACACCTCCGCCGGACCGGTGGCGGCTCGACTCGACAGCGTGCCTGTGAAGCGCGTCGCGGTGCGCACGACGCTGGCCGGCGAGGAGCGCGAGCTGGTCGGCAGCGGGAAGGGAGCCTGACGATGAGCGTGGACCTCGACGTCCAGAACGTTACGGTGCGTTTCGGCGGAATCGTGGCCGTCAACGAAGCCAGCGTCTACGCCAAGGGCGGCCGGATCACCGGCCTGATCGGGCCCAACGGCGCCGGGAAGACGACGTTCTTCAACGCTTGCACCGGGCGCAACCGGCCAGAGTCGGGCACCGTGCACCTCGGCGACGACAAACTCGACGGCCATGGCAATGCCTACCGGGCCCACCGGGGGCTCGGCCGCACGTTCCAACGCATGGAGCTGTTCGAGAGCCTTTCGGTCGAGGAGAACGTGAAGGCCGGGCCGTCGGCATACTTCTCCAGTTTCCGGGTGCTCGGGCCGCTCTACGCCAGGCCGAAGGAAACAAAGGAGGTCGAGCGGCGGGCAACCGACGCCATGGAGCGGTGCGGCATCAGTCACATGGCCCGGAAGACGGTCGTCGATCTGTCGACCGGCCAGCGGCGCCTGGTGGAGCTGGCCCGGGCGATCGCCACGCCGTTCAAGTTCCTGTTGCTGGACGAGCCGTCCTCGGGGTTGGATGCCGCCGAGACCAACGCCTTCGGCAAGGTTCTCACCGACCACGTCGCCGAGTCCGGAGTGGGGATCCTCCTCGTCGAGCACGACATGGCGTTGGTCGCCGAAATCTGCGAGCGGATCTACGTCCTGGACTTCGGCAAGATCATCTATGAGGGCACCACGAACGACGCCTTGAACAGCGACCTGGTGCGTTCGGCATATCT
>DATGAX010000207.1:0-6693 GCA_035312965.1 Acidimicrobiales bacterium | reverse complement strand
AGGTGACGCCGGCGCGGGCGCCGACCTAGACGCGCTGATCGGGGAGATCCGCCGCGAGGCGGCCCGAAGGCGGGCGGCGCCCGACTTCCCGATCGACGAAGAAGCCCGGCGGGGCGCCGAGCTGGACGGCCTGGCCCCGGTGCCGGGCGGGGCCGACCTGGCCGCTTTGACGGCCGCCCTGCGCCACCCGGCCACGTCGCCCCAGGACGCCGCCGGGCTCACCGCTTCGGCGGTGGCCGCCCTGTCCGTGCGGCTGGCCGAGCTGGAGCGCCACCGCCCCGGCCCGCCGGCCGGCGGGCCCGCCGCCGGCGCCGGTGGGGCACCGGACCTGGCCGTCCTGTGGGCGGCCGAGCTCGCCACCGGGTCCGGTGCGGTCATGGTCGCCGGCCCCGACGCCGCCGTCTGGGTGCCGGCCCTGGGGGCGGGGGCCCAGGTGCACGGCGTGGAGCCGACCGCGGCGGCCTACGCCGACGACGGCCCGGTGCGGTCCGGCGGCCTGCTCGACCATCTGCGCAACGTGGGCTCCGGATCGCTGGCCCTCACCATCGTGGTGGGTGCGCTGGCCGGGCCCGACGCCGAGCGGCTCGATGCGGTCGCGGTCGAGCTGGCCCGCACGTCGGCCCGGGTGGCGGTGTGCTGCGAAGCACCCTGGGCGTGGCGCCGGCGGGTCGGCGACGCGGCAGCCGATACCGCCCCCGACCGACCGGTCGGGCCCGAAGCGTGGCTGGCCGCGCTGGACCGGGCCGGCCGCCCGGCGAGCGCCCGCTACAGCGACGGCGGCGGCACCTACCTGCTGACCTGCAGCACCCCGTGAAGCTGGGCCTCCTCGTCCCCCGCTACGGCGTGGAGGTGGTGGGCGGCACCGAGCACTGGCTGCGGCTGCTGTGCGAGCACCTGGCCGCCGACCGGGGCTGGGCCGTCGAAGTCTGGACCACGTGCGCGGTGTCGGCCGCCACGTGGGCCGACGAGTACCCGGCCGGGACCGTTTCGGTCCACGGCGTCACGGTGCACCGCCACCGATCGGAGTCGGGCCGCAACCCCGACTACCTGCACCAGCTGCCCCGGCTGCGCCGCGACCCGGGGGCGTGGAGCGACGTCGATGCGATGGACTACATCCGCCTGGTCGGGCCGGTGTGCCCCGACGCGGCGGGCGCCGCGGTGGACGCCGCGGCCGGGGGCGCGCTCGACCTGCTGGCCGTCACCCCCTACCTGTACTGGCCGACCGTCACCGCGGTGCCCCGGGCCGGCCGGCGGGTGATCTTCCACGGCGCGGCCCACGACGAGCCGGAGCTGTACCTGCCCATCATGGGCGACGTGTTCCAGGCCGTGGGCGGCTTCGCCTTCAACTCCTACGCCGAGCGGGAGCTGGTCGAGCGCCGCTTCCAGGTCGGCCACCTGCCGTCGCGGGTCATCGGCAACGCGGTGGACGAGGGTCACGGCGACCCGGCCCGGGCCCGGGCCGCGCTCGGGCTCGACCCGGACGAGCCGTTCGTGCTCTGCCTGGGCCGGGTGGAGCGGGCCAAGGGCTCGGAGGCCCTGGCCGCCCTGTGGCGCACGTACGCCGAGCGCCGGAGCGGGGCAGGGCGCCTGGTGTTCCTCGGCCCCGACCACGAGACCCGGACCGAGCCGGCCGGCGGCCCGGTCGTGCGGGCCGGCCGCCAGCCCGACGAGGTCAAGTGGGGGGCGTTGGCCGCCTGCGAGCTGCTGATCGCCCCGTCGGCGCAGGAGTCGTTCAGCCTGGTGGTGCTCGAAGCGTGGCTGGCCGGCCGCCCGGTGCTGGTCAACGGCCGGTGCGGGCCGACGGTGGAGCACTGCCGGCGCAGCGGCGGCGGGGTGTGGTTCGAGCAGTACGGCGACTTCGAGGCCGGCCTGGACCGCCTCCTGGGCGACCCCTCGCTGCGCCACGAGATGGGCGCCCGCGGCGGGGCCTACGCCCGGCGGGAGTTCGCCTGGCCCCGCATCCTCGACCGCTACGAGGACCTGGCCCGCACCATCGTGGGCCGCCGCGGTTGACCACCACGTCGGTCATCGTGGTCTCCTACCGGCCCGGGGACTGGCTGCGGCCCTGCCTGGAGTCGGTCGTGGGCCAGGCCGACGAGGTGATCGTGGTGGACAACGCCTCCGCCGGCGCGGCCGCCTCCTCCATGGCGGCGGAGGCGGGCGCCCGGGCCGTGCGCAGCCGGCGCAACACCGGCTTCGCCGGCGGCGTGGCCCTCGGGCTGCCCGAAGCAACGGGGGACGTGGTCGCCGTGCTCAACGACGACGCCGTCGCCGGGCCGGGCTGGCTGGCGTCGGCCGCCGCCCTGCTCGCCGACCCGGGCGTCGCCGCGGTGACGCCGAAGGTGCGCCTGAGCGGCTGGTTCCGTGAGGTGCAGCTGGGCGGCGAGCCGTGGTACGCCCCGGGCGACGCCCGCCCGCTGGGCCGCCCGCTCCGATCCGTCACCGCCGGCGGCGCCGAGGTCGTGGCCGCCTGCGTGGGCGCCGGGCTGCACGACCTCGAGACCGACGACTCCGGGAGCCGGTGGCGCTGGACCCGGCCCGGTCTGCCGTTCTACGTCCCGGTCGAGGGCCAGGACAGCCCGGTCACCGTCGACGGCGAGCCGCCCCCACCCGGACCGACGGTCCGGGTGCTCAACCACGCCGGCTCCTACCTGAGGCCCCACGGCGTGGCCGCCGAGCAGGGCTTCGGCGCCGCCGACGACGGCCGCTTCGACCAGCCCGGCGAGCCGTTCGGCTTCAGCGGCACCGCCCCCGTGTTCCGGGCCGAGACCCTGCGCCGCCTCGGCGCCTTCGCCGTCCCGTTCTTCGCCTACAACGAGGACACCGACTGGTGCCTCAGGGCCCGCCTGGCCGGGCTGCGCATCGCCTACGACCCGGGGGCGGTCGTCACCCACCGGCTGTCGGCCACCAGCGGCGGCACCGCCGCCGTCCTGGTCCGCCGGCTGGCCCAGCGCAACGCCCTGCTGTGCCTGGCCCGCAACGCCCCGCCGGCCGTGGCCCGCCCCCAGATCGCCGAACGGCTGGCCAAGTGGCGCCACGACCGGGTGGCCCGGGACCTGGCCCGCAAGCTGCCGTGGGCGGTCGCCACCCGCCTGTCGATGTCGCGCCGGTGGGTCCGGGACCCGGCCGAGGTGTGGGCCGAGTGGGTGGAGCGGGGCTCCACCTGGGACACCTCACCGGCCCGGCCGCAGCCCTTTCCGGAGTAGCCGCTTGACCGGCCGGCCGGCCCGGCGGGCCCGGTCGGCCACCGTCACCTCCGGTGGCCCGAGCGGGGTCACCCCGGGCGACGCCGGACCCGGCTCGACGGTCACCACCTCCGTGGCGGCGGCCGCCACCCGGGCCCACGCCGGGCCCCACAAGCCGGTCACCGGGCCGGCCCGGACCAGCCGGACGTGCTCGAACCGGGCCAGGGCCCGGACCAGGACGGCGGCCGTCGCCATCTGCCGCAGGCGCCGGCCGGCCGGGAAGGGGAAGCCGTCCTCGACCACCAGCACCAGGCGGCGGGCGCCGGTGTGGCGGCGGACGTTGTCCAGGCGGCGCCCGGCAAGAGGGCCCCAGATGGGCACGGCCAGGTGGGATGCGCTGAGCCGGGGCGCCACGACGGTGACCTCGCCCCCTTCGGCCCACACCCGGCGCACCTCGGCCACCGTCACCGGGGCGCCGGGGACCGGGATCGGGGGGTAGCTGCCGACGACCAGCACGGGCGCCGTCACCCGAACGCGGCCAGGTCGGCCTCGATGCGGTCCAGCACGACCGGCCAGTCGTACTCCCGCAGCACGTAGTCACGGCCCCGGCCGGCCAGCTCGGCCGCCCCGTCCGGATCGGCCTGCAGGGCCTGGACCCGGGCGGCCAGGCCGGCGCCGTCGGAGAAGACGGCCCCGCCCCCGGACCGGCCGATGTGCCACTCGACGACGGCGCTGCCGTCGATGGCCAGGACGGGCGTGCCGGCCAGCCACGCCTCCATCACGGTGCGCGAGAAGCTCTCCATGCGGCTGGGCTGCACGTAGGCCAGCGCCGCCGCGAACGCGTCGTTCCTGTCGGACTCGCTGACGAAACCGAGGTCGACCACCCGGCCGGCCACCTCGTCGGGTGGCCCCACCGTGCCGGACCCGAACGTCACGAGGCTTACCCCCTCCATGCCGGCTCGGGTGGCGGCGCGGAACGTGTCGAGCAACCAGCCCCACCCTTTGTCCTGCTCCCGGCGGCCGGCGTAGAGCAGGAACGGGCCGTCGATCCCGTGCCGGGCCCGGAAGCCCTCGGGGTCGTAGCTGCCCGGCACGTGGATGCCGGCCCCCGTCACCGTGTGGCGGGCCGCCACCGGGCCCAGGCGGTGGGCCAGCTCGTGCTCCGGCTCGGACAGGAACCACACCGAGGCGGGCGCCGACAGCACCGGCCGCATCACGGCCAGCCGGGCGTAGGTCTCGTCGTGCAGGCACGGCATCACCACCGCGTTGGGGCCGACCGCCGACAGGCCCACAGTGGTGTTCCAGAACATGTAGGGCGAGAACACCACCGCGTCATACGTGTCGCTGTAGCGCAGCAGGTGATGGAACAGGTCCGGCATGGAGAACCGCCAGCTCACCCACGTCCACTGCACGTCGATGGGCGGGAGGGCCCCCTCCTGGATGAGACGCTGGGCCCGCAGGCCCGGTTGCGACCAGTGGGGCTGGGTGGAGAAGCGCCGCACCGTCAGGCCGTCCACCCGGGACTCGCCCTCCGGCAGCTCGTCGGCCATCGACTGGTGGTCGACGACGCGGGTGGTCAGCACCTCGACGTCCCAGCCCCGCCCGGCCAGGCCCATGGCGATCTCCCGGGTCAGCGCTTCCGAGCCGCCCACGATCTGCGGCCCGTACCGCAGCGGCACGAACGCGACACGACCCGGCATCGGCCGGCGAACGTAGCAGCCGGTGGGTGAAACCGATTCGCAACGTCTCTGCAATAACGTGATGACCTGAAATGGACACCTCCCACCCAGCGGGTTCGAGGCGGCGGATCATCAGTCTGGGGATAGGTGGTGCAACCCTGACGATGGCGGCGCTGGTCCTCACCGGTACCGGCGCGGCCGCCGCCGGGCGCTCCCGGCCGGTGGGGCCGCTGGTGCCGGTGGTGGTGCAGTTCCTCCCCGGAGTCTCCCATCCGGCCCAGGTCGCGGCGGCCGCCGCCGGCCGGCCGGCGGCGGCCGCCCCGGCCGGGCGCTACGTCGAGATGGTCCCCGCCGCCCAGGCGGCGGCCGCCGCGGCCCGGCTGCGGGCCCAACCGGGCGTGCGCTACGCCGAGGTGTCCCAAGGGGTGCACACGACGGGCACCCCCAACGACCCCTGCTACGTGGCCCAGTGCGCGGCCCTCGACCCCGACACCGGCGCCACGGTCGTGGCCGACCAGCGCTACCTGCAGACCGTCGGCGCGCCGCAGGCGTGGAGCGCCTCCACCGGCGACGGGGTCACGGTGGCGGTGCTCGACACCGGCGTGGATCCCAGCCACCCGGACCTGCAGGGCAAGATCGTGCGCCGGACCGACGTCATCTGCCCGCCCGACGCCCAACCGAACTGCCCCGACATCTCCACGGTCGACGACAACGGGCACGGGACCCATGTCAGCGGCCTGGTGGCGGCGGCGACCGACAACACGCGGGGGGTGGCGTCGCTCGGCTGGAACGTCAGGCTGGACGAGTACAAGGTGCTCGACGGCGAGGGCAACGGCTTCACCTCCGACGTCGACTCCGCCATCTACGACGCCGTCGCCGCCGGCGACCGGGTCATCAACCTCTCCCTGGCCAACTACAGCTGTACGCAGAACCCTTCCGACTGCGGGCCCGATCCCGACGAGCAGGCGGCCGTCGAGTACGCCGTCACCCACGGCGTGGTCGTGGTGGCCGCGGCCGGCAACGGGCTGCCGGGCAGCGCCGGAGACGACGGCCAGACCTACCCGGCGTCGTACCCGGGCGTGCTGGCCGTGGCCGCCACCGACGACTCCGGAGCGGTGGAGGGCTTCTCGCAGTGGGGGCCGGCGGCCAACATCGCCGCCCCGGGCAGCGACATCGTGTCGACCTGGAACGACGGCGGGTACGCGGTGCTGTCGGGCACCTCGATGTCGACACCTCTGGTGGCGGCCGCCGCGGCGCTGGTCATCTCCCGCGACCGGGCCCTCACCGGACCGCAGGTGACGCAGGTGCTCGAAGCCTCCGCCACCGCCACCCGGGGCGGCCGGCCCGTCAACGGCGGACTCCTCGCCGTCCCGGCCGCGTTGGCGGCCGGGGCCCACCCACCGTCCACCTACTTCGGCTACGAGATGGCCGGCTCCACCGGCCGGGTCTACTCGTTCGGCTCCGTCGGGTCCTACGGCGACCTGGCCAAGTACCGCCTGGCCAAGCCGGTGGTCGGAGCCGCCCTCGTGCCCAGCGGGCTCGGGTACTGGCTGGTGGCCTCCGACGGCGGCGTCTTCTCCTTCGGCGCGGCCGGCTTCCACGGGTCGACGGGCGGGATCGCCCTCACCCGGCCGGTCGTCGGCATGGCCGCCACCCCGGACGGCAGGGGCTACTGGATGGTGGCCTCCGACGGGGGCATCTTCGCCTTCGGGGACGCCGGATTCTACGGCTCCACCGGCGGCATCGCCCTCACCCGCCCGGTGGTGGGCATGGCGGCCACCCCCGACGGGAGGGGCTACTGGCTGGTGGCCTCGGACGGGGGCATCTTC
>DATGAX010000206.1:0-2918 GCA_035312965.1 Acidimicrobiales bacterium | reverse complement strand
TGGCGGCCCAGCCCGATATGCCACCGCTGGCCGATGCCGCCGAAGCCGCCGGCCCGGGACAGAGCATGATCTACACCTCTGGGACGACCGGGAAGCCGAAGGGGGCGGTGCGCAGCTCGAGGCTGGACCCCGCCAGCGCGGGTGGGTTGCTGACCCTGATCGGGTACACGCCGGACGACGTCTACCTGACTACCGGGCCGCTGTACCACTCGGGGCCGGGCGGCTTCGCCGCCATCGCCCACGCCCTGGGCAACACCGTGGTGGTGCAGCACAAGTTCGACCCGGAGGACTGGCTGCGCCTGGTCCAGGCCTACCGGGTGACCACATCGTTCACCGCGCCCACCCCTGTCCGGATGATCTGCAGCCTGCCGGCCGAGGTGAAGGCCCGCTACGACCGGTCGAGCATGAAGCGGCTGATCGCCAACGCCGCCCCGTGGACGCTCAACCTCAAGAAGATGTACCTGGCCGACTTCCCGCCCGACTCGCTCTGGGAGGTGTACGGGTCCACCGAATTGGGCGTGGACACGGTGCTCAAGCCCGAGGACCACCTGCGCAAGCCGGGTTCCTGCGGCCAGGCCGCACCCGGGATCGAGATCAGGTTGTTCGACGAGAACGGCGAGGAGGTGACCGAGCCGCACCGGACCGGCGAGCTGTACGTCCGGTCGGCGACCGTCTTCACCGAGTACTACAAGGCGGAGGAGAAGTACCGGGACGCCACGAGGGGGGACTTCCACACGGTGGGCGACATCGCCTACTTCGACGAGGACGGCTACTACTACATCGCCGACCGCAAGAACGACATGATCATCAGCGGCGGGATGAACATCTACCCGGCTGAGATCGAGGCCGCCCTCGACGCCTATCCCGGCATCTACGAGATCGCCGTGTTCGGCGTGCCGGACGAGCAGTGGGGCGAGAGCGTCGAGGCTTGCGCCGTGCCCGCCGGCGAAGGCGTCACCGAGGACGAGGTGCTGGCCTTCGCCCGCCGGCACCTGGCCGGATACAAGGTGCCGCGCCACGTCACGTTCGTGGCCGAGCTGCCCAAGACCGGCTCGGGGAAGGTCCTCAAGCGGCAACTGCGGGACGAGTTCCTGGCCACCCGGGCGGGGGCCTAGGACCGGGCGTAGGCGCCGCGCCACCACCGTCGGCGATGCTTATCATCTGATATAGAGATGGTAAGAACTTCATAAATAGCCTTGCAAGATAGCTACGGTCCGGTAATACTGAGTGACAGCGCTTCGGCCGGTACCCCCCACCGGACCGGATGGCGTGAATGCGAAGGGCCCGGTACCCCCCCCACCGGGCCCTTCGACGCGTCCGGGGGCGGGTATGGTCGCCGTCGATGCGGACTGTGCCCTCCGGCCGCCAGGTGCGCCTGGCCGCGCACGACCAGGAGCTGGTCGCGGTCGAGGTGGGGGGCGGCATCAGGGCCTACCGGGCGAGCGGGCGCGACGTGCTCGAGCCCTACGCGGAGGGAGAGATGTGCGCCGGCGGCCGGGGCCAGCTGCTGGCGCCCTGGCCCAACCGGCTGCGGGACGGGTCGTTCGAGTGGGAAGGCCGGACTCTGCAGCTGGCCGTGACCGAGCCGGAGGCCGGCAACGCCATCCACGGCCTGGTCCGCTGGGCCAACTGGCAGGTGCCCGAACCGGAATCGGTGCGTTCGCCTTACACCCCGCAGACACCGGTGGACTCGACCGCCCTCACCTACCGGCTCCACCCTCAGCCCGGATGGCCGTGGCCGTTGGACTTGCGTGTGGTGTACCGCCTCAGCCCCGACCAGGGCCTCGAGGTGCGCACGACGGTCACGAACCTGTCGTCCCACCCCTGCCCGATCGGGTTCGGGTGGCATCCGTACCTCGCCGTCCCAGTCGACGAGTGCACATTGACCCTTCCGGCTGCCACCGCCTACACCTCCGACGAGCGGGGCATACCGACCGGGCGGATCGCGGTGGAGGGTGGCGAGCTCGACTTCCGGACACCCCGAATGATCGGGCCGGCCCGCCTGGACGTGGCCTTCACCGATCTGGAACGCGACCCGGCGGGGCGGACCCACGTGGTGGTCGAGGGGCGCGACGGGTGGCGAGCCGACGTGTGGGGCGACGCCACCTTCACCCACCTGATGCTCTACACCGGGGACACCCTTGCCGACCCGGCCCGCCGGCGGCGGGGTCTGGCCGTCGAGCCGATGACGGGGGCGCCGGACATGCTGCACAGTGGCGACGGCCTGCGGGTGCTGGAACCGGGCGCCACGTTGGGCGCGAGTTGGGGTGTGGACCCCTTCAGAAAATGGTGAGCGCGTCCGACCATCAACACATGGGATCGGTACCGCCGCAGCTGTGGATGCAAGAGAGCCTGTCCGTTGCCGGCGATGACGACGCGGCCGTCGGCGTGGGAGTGGGCGGAACCTACCTGGTCGTCGAGCTCCCCGGCTTCGCCGGTCCGTGCTGGGTCTGCGCTCCTGTCACCGATCGGGCCCTCGACTGCGTGCGCGACGGGCGGACCTCGCCTTGGACGGTGCTGCACCACAGCGCGACGGGCACCGTCGACGTGTACCGAACCGCGGCCGACGGCTCGCTGCGCTGCTCGACGATGCTGTGCGCGGCGCTGCCCGGCGCCCGCCCGGCGCGCGCTGCGGCCTAGCGGACCCTAGGCCTTCAGGCGGGTTTCGAAGAAGTCCAGGACCTGATCCAGGGCGGCCCGGGTGGGGGTGCCCTCGCGGTCCTGGAGGTGCTCGGTCAGGACCGAGTGGGCGTTCTTGGGGTGCCCGTCGGGGTTGCCGGGTGAGGAGTCCAGCTCCACGGAGACGAAGTGGTCGCCGAGCTTCTCCCTGATCGCGTGGAAGCGTTCCTCAGGGACAAAGGAGTCGCCGGTGAAGCGCAGGCCCAGCACGCACAGTCCCTCGTCGCGGGCCCGGGCCT
>DATGAX010000205.1:0-4431 GCA_035312965.1 Acidimicrobiales bacterium | reverse complement strand
AGTACAAGCCCGACGTGGCCCGCCAGGACTGCAACTCGATGTCGGCCCAGGATTTCCTGGTCATCGGGGGCGCCGGTACCGACCAGATCCAGGCCTGCGCCACCGACCCCACCCTGGCCGCCACCCACACCCCGTACCTGTCGGTCGGCGTCACCACCAACGGGCTGACCGGCCTGCCCTACTACTTCGCTATCAGCCAGACCTACGCGGCCCAGTCCAGCGAGGTCTACGCCATGACGGCCAAGCTCTACCCCAACGACGTGAAGCAGAAGTGGGCCATCATCACCGAGAACACGCCCAACTTCAACGACACCACGACGTCGATCGAGCAGTTGCTCTCCAGCCAGCACATCCCCTTCTGCGTCATCCGCCCGCCCAAGAACTACAGCCAGTCCGACGCCAGCGCCGCCGTCACGGCGGCCCACAATTGCCAGGCCAAGGTGGCCTACCTCGACGTCGACCCGAATTTCTGGATCGACATGGTGGCGGCGGCCAGCCAGGAGTTGTTCACCCCCGACTGGGTCGGGCCCGGCGTCACCAACGGCGAGGATCTGGTCGCCACGCCGGTGTGCGGGGAGCAGCCCACCATCAAGGCGGCGTTCCTCAGCCCGTTCATGGGCCTGGACCGCCAGCCGGCCGGCTTCTCCAGCGAGAGCAACCCGGCGCCCGATGCCGCCCCCGCCGACCGTGACATCGAGGAGCTCATCTACGGCACTTCCGAGGTGGTCTACGACGCCATGCTCTCCGTGGGCAGCTTCGCCAACCTGACCCGGGACAACTTCATCGCCTCCATGAGCCACTTCACCGCCGGCTACGGCCAGCAGCTCACGGTCTTCCCGACCATCAGCATGGCTCGTGGCGGCGGGCACTTCGGCAGCACGGGGGCGTGGGAGCTGCAGCTGTCGTGCTCGCGCAGCCAGTACACGACGGTGGGGTTGGCGTCGAGTTGAGCGACATGCTTCTGGCGTCGTTCGGCGGCTCGTTCGGGGTGCCGCTGGTGGCCGGCATCCGCGACGGCTGCATCTACGGGATGGTGGCCATCGGGCTGGTCCTCATCTACAAGTCCAACCGCATCTTCAATTTCGCCCAGGCCGAGTTCGGTTCGGTCGGCGCGTTCATCGCCCTGGCCTTCATCAAGCCACTGGGCGGCTTCCCCAAGCTGCCCTACGCGGTCGCCCTGATCCTGGGGCTGGTGGCGTCGGCGGGGACCGGGCTGCTGACGGAGCGGCTGGTGATCCGCCGCCTCTTCAACGCCTCCCGGGCTGTGCTCCTAGTGGCCACGGCCGGGGTGGCCCTGTTCCTGATCAGCGCCGAGGCCGTCATCCTCGGCATCCAGGACCTGCGGGTGTTCCCCCGGGTCGCGACGGGAACCCACTACGCCTTCTTCGGGCCGCCCGGCGGCGGGGACTCCTTCACCTACGGGTGGACCGAGATCGACATCGTCGTCGGCCTGCTGCTCCTGGGCGCACTCGGGGTGTGGTTCTTCCGCACCCGGTGGGGCAAGAGCATCCTGGCCGTCAGCCAGGACGCCACCGCGGCGCGCGCCGTGGGCATCAACGTCAACCGGGTCTCCGCCCTCACCTGGGGCCTCGCCGGGCTGCTGGGCGGCGCGGCCGGCATCCTCTACGCGCCTTACAAGGGGGCTGTCCCGCCCGGGTTCATGACCGGCATCGGCGAGTTCGGGCCGCTGGTGTTCGGCTTCATCGCCGCCGTGATCGGCGGCATGACCAGCCTGCCCGGCGCCTTCGCCGGAGGGCTGGCCGTCGGCATCATCGGCGACTTCGCCGAGAAGTACATGCCCACCTCCGTGCCGGGCGGGGAACAGGTGGTGCTGGCCACCCTGCTGCTCCTCGTGCTGCTGGTCCGCCCCTCCGGCCTGCTGGGAAGGGAGGCCTGATGGCGACCTCGGCCGCGACCATCGACTCCCGGCTCACCGCGCCGGGCGTCGCCGCCCGCGGCGGGGCGTGGGTGGCGCTGGCCGCCGGCGTGCTGGCCGCCGGGCTGTTCAACTCCGACACCGCGGCGTACGCCATCACCGCCGCCATCTACGTCCTGATCGGCCTGTCGCTCAACGTCATCCTCGGCTACATCGGGCAGATGTCCCTCGGCCACCAGGGCCTGATGGGGTCGGGGGCGCTGTTCGCCGCCTACCTCTCCACCGCCCACGGCCTGCCCTTCGCCGTCGACCTGGTCGTGGCCGGGGTGGCCGGCGGGGTGGTGGCCGTCCTGGTCGGGGTGGTTGCCCTGCGGGTCCGGGGCCTGTACCTGGCGCTGGTGACGCTCGTCGTCGGTATCACCCTGCAGACCTCCCTGTTCGAGGTGCCGTCGCTCACCGGCGGCGGCGCCGGCGAGCCGGCCAACCGGCCCACGCTCCTCCTGTCGAACGACCGCTTCTACCTGGTGTGCGTGGCCGTGGTCATCGGCGCCCTGTACCTGGACACCCGCCTCACCGGGTCCAAGGCGGGACGGGCCTTCCTCGCCATCAAGGAGGACGAGCGGGTGGCCGCCGCCTTCGGCATCAACGTGGTCGGCTACAAGCTGCTCGCCTTCGTCCTGTCCGGGATCCTGGCCGGGGTGGCCGGCGGGCTGTACGCCTTCTCGAGCGAGCAGTTCAACGGGAACAACTTCAGCTTCCTCCTCGCCCTCACGTTCGTGCTGATGACGGTGGTCGGCGGAGCCGGCTCCCGCGCCGGCGTCGTGGCCGGATCGGTGCTGTTCGCCGTGCTGCAGACGTTCCTGGCCAACTTCTTCCTCTTCAAGGACTTCACACAGCTGTTCCCGACCAACCTCTCCAACAACCTCCTGCAGTTCGGCCCGAACCTCGTCGCCGCCCTGCTGCTGCTCATCACCCTCGCCGTCAACCCGCGAGGCATGGCCCAGCAGATCGAGCCGGTGGTGGCCTGGATGCGGGGCGGCCCGTACCGGGGGGCCGACCGCTCCCACGCCATAAGGGAGGGCATCAGTGGCCGTCCTTGAGACGCAGGAGCTGTCGATCAGCTTCGGGGGCCTGCAGGCCCTCCGGGACTTCTCGATCCAGGTCAACGAGTGGGAGATCGTCGGGCTGATCGGACCCAACGGGGCGGGCAAGACCACCGCCTTCAACTGCATCACCGGCTTCTACAAGCCCGACCGGGGGCAGGTGATGCACCGCGGCCGCGACGTCACCAGCCTGGCCCCGCACCAGCGGGTGGCCGTCGGGTTCGGCCGCACGTTCCAGAACGTCGGCATGGTCAAGACGGCCACCGCCCTGGAGAACCTGCGCACCGCCCAGCACATCCACGCCGAGTACTCGGCCGTGGCCGGCATCCTCGGCTCGCCCGAGTCGGCCACCACCGACCGGGGGCTCACCGAGCGGGGCGAGCAGCTGCTGGACTTCCTCGGGCTGTCGGCCATCCGCGACACCCCGGTGGGCAGCCTGCCCTACGGCCAGATGAAGCTGCTCGAGCTGGGCTGCGCCCTGGCCACCGACCCCGACATCCTCCTCCTCGACGAGCCGTCGAGCGGCATGGGCCCGGAAGAGGCGGCCGACCTGGGCCGGCGCCTGCTCACCCTGCGCGACGAGGTCGGCCTGACCATGCTGCTCATCGAGCACCACGTGCCCCTGGTGACCGAGGTGTGCGACTACGTCTATGTGCTCAACTTCGGCAGCCTGCTCACCGAGGGGGAGCCGGCCGCCATCCAACGCCACCCGGCGGTCATCGAGGCCTACCTGGGCAGCCGGCACGGGCGGGCTGACTCGTGAGCGTCCTCGAGATCGAGGATCTGCGGACCGGCTACGGCGCCCTCCCCGTCCTGCACGGCGTCAGCTTCGCCGTCGAGGAGGGCACCACCGCCGTCCTGCTCGGGCTCAACGGGGCGGGCAAGAGCACGACGGTCAACAC
Source organism: Acidimicrobiales bacterium (assembly GCA_035312965.1). GTDB lineage: Bacteria > Actinomycetota > Acidimicrobiia > Acidimicrobiales > Palsa-688 > JAKCDU01. The sequence goes on along the minus strand of DATGAX010000205.1, from coordinate 550 downwards.
CATCGCCGGCCTGATCAAGCCGTGGTCGGGCACCATCCGCTTCGACGGCCGGCCCATCGGCGGCCTGCCTCCCGACCAGATAGTGACCATAGGACTGTCACTTTCGTTGGAAGGCCGTCACGTGTTCCCGGCGCTCAGCGTCCGTGACAACCTCGAGCTGGGCGCCTGGACGAAGCGGGTCGGCATGGGGTCGATGATGGACCAGGTCTTCGAGTACTTCCCCCGCCTCAAGGAGCGGGAGGGCCAGCTGGCCGGCACCATGTCCGGCGGCGAGCAGCAGATGCTGGCCATCGGCCGGGCCATGATGGCCCACCCGCGGGTGCTGCTCATCGACGAGGCCTCGCTCGGGCTGGCGCCGGTCATGGCCGAGACCGTGTTCGGTGTGGTCGACCTCATCAAGCAGAGCGGCACCACCGTGGTGCTGGTGGAGCAGAACATCGGGGCTCTCGATCACGCCGACCAGGCCCTGGTCATGGAAAAAGGGACCATCACCTTCGACGGCCCGCCCCATCGATTGGCCGAGGAATCCGACCTGGAGCGGGTCTACCTC
>DATGAX010000204.1:0-4900 GCA_035312965.1 Acidimicrobiales bacterium | reverse complement strand
CGAAGGCCGGAAGCTATCCGTACTACTGCACATACCACCCCGACGCCCACAACCCCGCCACGCTGAACATATCGTGAGCTCGCGCCTTCCGGCGCGCTGAGCTTGGGTGTACCGGCGCGGCGACCCGCGGTCGGCGTTTCGCGCCTCGCCGGTCCCGCTTCAGGGGCTCTGAGGACGGGTTCGGACCGAGGTCGAGAAGCGGCCGAAACCCGTTTCCGCCAAAGGAAAATGGTCCTCAGACGTGCCCCCTGGAGCCGACGGGGAGGTTCGAACTCCCGGCCTGCCGCTTACGAGGCGGCATACCGTGGCGATGAGGCGGGGTAAGGGATTTCGGCTGTCGGAGCGCCTTGGAGAGGTTATCTGGGGGTTTGCTCGGACGGGCTTCCGGCGAACCTCGGAGGAACGTCCGATTGGTCGTCGTCGTCGGGGGATGGCGGAGCCATTTCCAGGCGTGCCGATCGGCGCCGCTTGTGGCACGACGCTTAACCTATGGCATACTTCGGTCATCATGCCAGAACCAGCTCGCCTCCGTCTCGGCCCTCAGGGCCGAATGGTGATCCCCGCCGAGGTCCGCCGCGCCCTCCACCTCGACACCGGCAGCGTCCTCATCGCCACCGTAGAGGACGACACGCTCGTGCTCCGCTCGCCGGACGCCATGCTGGCCAGCATCCAGGGCAGGCTCAAGGCAGCCACCCAGGGCCGCAGGCTCGTCGATGAGCTGATCGCCGAACGGCGGGAGGAGGCGCGTCGCGAGGAGACCGGATGAGCGTCGTGCTCGACGCGTCGGCGGTGATCTGCCTGCTCCACGACGAACCCGGTGCGGACCAGGTGCGGGGCGAGCTCGACGGTGCGCGGATGAGCGCCGTGAACTGGACCGAGGTGCTTCAGAAGGTCGTGCACGCGGGCGATCCGGGCATCGCCGGTGACCTGGAGCCCTGGGCCGCCGCGGTCGGACTGTCGGTGTCGAACTTCACGGTGGACGACGCGCGGGTTGCCGCCCGGCTCCGGGCACCGACTCGCGAGCTCGGGCTCTCGCTCGGCGACCGTGCCTGTCTCGCCCTGGCCGAGAGGCTCGCCATGCCGGTCCTGACTGCCGACAGGGTGTGGGCCGGCCTCTCGGTCGCCTCCGAGATCCGGGTGATCCGGTAAGGGCGAGCCGTCAAGGCGACCGGTTCAGGGCTGCGGGCGCCAGTCGTTGTTGCTTGTGTGGTCGCCCGACAGCCACCGAGCGAGATCACGATGTGCATTCTCCCTGCGGATGGTGTCGATCCTCTCGACGTCGAGGTGATCGACGGTGAACTCCAGCAGCAGGCCGTTCGGATCGCTGATGTAGAGCGACCTGCAATAGCCGTGGTCGGCTGCCATCGTCTCCATGCCGGTGGCCTCAGCCCGGTCGCGGATCGCTGATCCACATCACCCAGAGCATTCAGGACGGACCATTCCTCAACTGAAGTCGTAATCAGCGGGCACCTGGACTCCCTCCGGACAGAAGCGTCGCCACCATCGGGGTCAATCCCGGCTCAGGAGAGACCACGCCACTGGTCAACCATTGACCAAAATTACCGCTCCGACTGCAGACGCGCCACTGGTCGGCCATTGACCAATGATGCTGCCCAACCCACATACATTTGCAGGTGGACATTGAAAAGACGGAGTCTTACGATGCGTTTCGCGGCTTTGAAGGCAGATATGTATGTATTGGGGAGACATTATTTGTATAGGCCCCTATTAGGTTTCTCTGTGTGACGCCGTCCTGGCCGGACCCCGAGCCGGCCGAAGCCAGCACCCGCCGGTCGAGTGCATTGACCGCGGAGGGGAGCTTCAATGTCGATTGTCGATAAGGTAATTGACCGCCGTCTCCTGCTCAAGGGATTCCTGGTTGCCGGTCCGACGCTGGCCGTTGCGGCCCGCCTCGACCTGCAGCCCGCCGGGGCCACCATCCCCGGAGTGGGCACGCCGATGTACGAAGAGCACTCGGACTTCATGGACGAATACATCCAGCTGTCCGAGCCCTTCTTGTACGACCTGCTGGTCGAGATCAAGCCCGACAACCGGGTGTACTTCGAGATCCCCCGGATGGAGGTCGGCCAGGGGATCATGACGACCATCGCGACGATGATGGCCGACAATCTCGACGTCCCGCTCGAGAGCATGGACGTGGCCCTCTCGAAGGCGGACCCCAAGTTCCAAGACTCGCAGTGGACCGGTGCCTCGAACTCGACCCGCATGCTGTGGGATCCGGTCCGGGTCGTCGCCGCCAAGGTCAGGGCACACCTGACGGCGGCCGCGGCGCAGCAGTGGCTACTTCCGGCCGCCACATTGCGCACGCAGAACGGGTACGTCATCGCCCCCGACGGCCGCAAGCTGTCGTACGGCGCGCTGACGGCGGCCGCGGCCACGGTCGTGCCGACGGATGCGCCCCGCCTCAAGAAGCCCGATGAGTTCAAGCTCATCGGCCAGGGACGCACGCGCGCCAACACCAAGGACATCGTCACCGGCAAGGCGACGTACTGCATGGACCTCACCGAGGTCCCGGGGGCGAAGCCGACGATCCCCGCCGTCTGGGCGACCCACGGTGCCACCGTGAAGTCGGTCGACAACGCGGCAGAGGTCATGGCCATCCCCGGGGTGATCGCCATCACCCCGTACCCGGGCTATCCCGAGCAGAACATCCCGGGGGGCGTGGCGATCACCGCGGAGACCTTCGGGATCGCCAAGAAGGCGAAGAACGCGCTCAAGGTCACCTGGAGCGCGGGACCGATGGACAACCTGTCCGACAAGCAGATCGACGACCTCCTGGCCGGGATCCAGGACAAGTGCGTCGCCCCGGACCTGGGCGAGGGAGTGATCGACGCCAACTTCCGCTGGCCGTACGTCAGCCATGCGCCCATGGAGACGAACACCGCCGTCGCCCACGCCACGGCCGACAAGGTCGAGGTCTGGTCCGGGCCGCAGATCCCGATCACCGCGGTTCGCAACATCGCCAAGGTGCTCGGCTACGCGGAGAACCAGGTCGTCATCCACATCGGGCCGAGGGGCGGCGCCTTCGGGCGCTGGCTGTTCCACGACGCCGTCTTCCAGTCGGCGCAGATCTCCAAGCTCGCCGGCATGCCCGTCAAGTTCATGTTGATGCGGGAAGAGGACATCAAGTCGGGCCGGACCCGTCCGGTGAGCCTCCACCACCTGCGGGCCACGATCAAGGGCGGCCAGGTGGCGACCTTCGAGCACCGCATGGCCTGCCCGGAGATGGACCTCCGCCACGGCCTCGGCGACATCGTCTCCCACCAGGTGGTCACCTACAACAACAACGGCGCCGGCCTGTGGTTCTTCGAGTGTGCCGGGTCGGGGAACGTCCCCTACAACTTCGGCGTCAAGGCCGTCACGCTGCAGCAGCACGTCCTGGCCGTGCCCAACGGTGCCTGGCGGGTGGTGTACTCGGGCCAGGTGTGCTCGGCCAACGAGATCCTCGTCGACGAGCTGGCCCGGCTCCTGGGGAAGGACGAGTACCAGTTCCGCCGGGAGTATCTCATGGAGGACAAGCAGAGGCGGGTGCTGGACATGGTGGCCCACGAGGGCCAGTGGGGCCGCCCGCTGCCCGCGGGCGTGGCCCAGGGCCTCGGGTTCCACCAGGAGTACCACTCCCTGTGCGCCTACCTCATGGAGGTCGACACCCGGGGCGCGGAGCCGCGGATGACCCGGTGCACCATCGCGGTCGATCCGGGATTCGCCATCAACCCGACGGGAATCACCTCGAACATGTACAGCGCCGCTCACGACGGCTTCGCGACGGTGTTCAAGGCCGGACTGCACATCGACAACGGGGCCACCCGGGAGTCGAACTGGAACGACTACAAGTGGACCCGGATGTACGACTCGGCACCGGAGATGAGCTGCCACATCGTGCCGAACACCCAGGCGCAGCCGGGCGGCATCGGTGAGGTGGGCATCCCGGCGGCCGCGGCCGCTGCCGCCAACGCCTGGGCCCGGGCCACGGGCAAGAAGGCCCGCAACTTCCCGATCAACGAGTACGGAGCCTGATTGCGATGCCGACAATCAACTTCACTGTCGACGGGAAGCCGGTCTCGGTCAACGCCGACAATAACGAGGAACTGCTGTGGGTGCTGCGTGACCGCCTCGGAGTCAACAGCGTCAAGTACGGCTGTGGCGTGGGGCTGGACGGCGTCTGCACCGCCATCGTCAACGGTCAGGCCGTCCGGACGTGCATCACGCCCGTGGGCTCGGTCGCCGGCGGCCACGTGACCACGGTCGCGGGCCTGTCCGACGGCGAGCACCTCCACCCGGTGCAGCAGGCCTGGGTCGACAACGACGTGGCCCAGTGTGGCTACTGCCAGGCCGGGCAGATCATGTCCGCGGTCGCGCTGCTCAACAAGAACCCGCACCCGAACGACGACGACATCGACAAGGCGATGGCGGGAAACCTGTGCCGGTGCGGGACCTACTTCCGGATCCGGACCGCCATCAAGCAGGTCGCCGCCGGGAAGTACGCCCCGGGCGGGGAGGCCAAGCCCACCGCCAACACCGTCTATTACGCCAAGTGAAGCACCCGATGATGAAGCGCTTCTGCGTCGCACTTGCGGCCCTTGCCGCAGTGCTGCTGGTTCCGGCCGCTCGCGCGGTCGCCGTTCCCGCTGCGGCCCACGCCCAGGGCGGCGTGGTCAGCAGCGTCATTCCCCCCGAGTACTGCTTCGCCGTCTTTGGCGAGGACTACGAGAAGTACCTCTGCTCGGACGGCTCGGGCGCCCACTGATTCAAGCTGGGGAGGAGCAGGGGCGTGGTGCCTCTGCTCCTCCTCCCACCTTCTGACACAAGAGGTCGTCATGCCTTTCCTCAACCCGGGCCACATGTGGATGCTCATCCTGCTGTTCATCGTGGTCCTCAT
>DATGAX010000203.1:0-2341 GCA_035312965.1 Acidimicrobiales bacterium | reverse complement strand
CCCGGGCGGCGTCGGTGACCCGGGTCCGCTGCAGTACGTGCTCAGTACCCACGACCTCCACCGTCTTGACCCGGGGTCCGGCGAGGGCTGTCTCTATGAGCCGCCCGAGCCGGAAGGAGACCGGCGCCAAGACCTCACCGGCGACCATGTAGCCGCCAGAGAGGCACGCGCCCTCTCCGCATCAGTACCGCGGCGCATCAGAGCCCGGCGCAAGCTTGATGACCTCCTTACGCTCATGACCGAGCGGTACGCCTAACCGATGTCCGGACTGTCATGGTGCGGGCGGATCATCCCTATACCAGTGGGCGTCGCTGTCACCGCCGGAGGGCGCGCCCCGTCCGGTATGGACCGCACGAGTCCAGAACGAGGGTGACGGTCACAGTGCCCAGGCAGAATGTGGGCGTGCGCGAAGTGGGGGCGCGGCCATGACCGCCGGAGCTGACGGGCTCTACGGACGCTGGCAGACTCTCCAGCTGCTCGGACCGGTGTTCGAGCTCACCAAGCGGGCGGCACCGCGGGCCGACTTCGACCACGTCCGCTACGACCTGGCCCAGCTGGCCCTCCACGCCGTCGACCACGTCGTCGGCCGCCAGGCATCTCTCGAAGGCTCGGTGAGCCCCGAGCGGGTTATCGATCACCTGCGCGACCTGGCCGAGCGGATGGCCCCCGACGACGCCGCCCGACCGTGGCTGGCCGTGGCCCGCACCACCTTCCAGACCCTGCTCAACGAGGGGCGGCCGCACGAGGCCAATTGGGTGGAGCCGGCCGGCCACGGCGAGGACTGGTCGGAGAGCCGGACCTACAAGTTCCGGCTGCTGAGAATGGTCGACACCGACGAGGGCGCCGGCGTGGTGGCCACTGACGAGGCCATCGTGTTGTACCTGCGGGCGCTCAACACCAACCTGGCCGACCAGGCCCTGGCGCTCAAACTGTTGGTCGAGATCCAGATGAAGGCCGGTGAGTTCGACAAGGCGCTCGTGTCGGCCCGCGAAGCGACCCGTACCGCCCGGGGGCTGGCCGCCAGCCTGCGCGACAAGCTGTCGGAGACCCGCCGCGATGTGCGCAGCGTCGACTGGGGCGGAGAGATGCCCGCCTGGCTGTCCGACGTGGCGGCCAACGTCCGGGCCCAGCTCGACCGGGACCGCCAGCTGGCTGAGCTGGCCGAAGGGGCTGCCGCCGACCCGGAAGCGGCCGGTGCGTGCCGGCAGATCCTCGAGGAGCTGCGCCGCAGCTGGGAGGTGTGGTCCCGCCTCGAACGGCACCTGCAGCAGGCCGTCCCGGTGTTCCTCGCCGCCCAGGAGGCGCAGCGCTTCTCCACCCGCTCAACCACCCTGACTCTCGACCTGACCAGCCAGCTGCTGTTGCCCGGTCTGGCCCTGCCCAGCGACGGCCTGGCCTGCCTCGCCGACCGCCTGGCCGCAGGGCTGTTCGCCCCGCCGACCAATCCGGCCTGGGGTGTCGACGAACTGGTGAAGGTGCTCGTCAAGCAGTCGACGGTCCCGGAGCGGCCCGACCCTGAACCCGAAGAGCACGAGCTCGGAGACGCCGACCTCGACTCCATCCCCGACGAGGTGGCGGCAGTGGCGGCGGACATCTTCGCCGGTGCACTGGCCTGGCCAGTACGCCTGTCGGACCTGCTGGCCCAGGCCCGGGGCCGGGCAGGGGAAGCCGGAGGCGGGGAGCGGCTGGTCGACGTCATCTGGGGCGGCTGCCTGTGGGCATATGTCACCGACGCCGCCGAGACCCCCGACGAGGCGCCGACATCGCCGGCGCTGGCCGAGGCCCTCGGCCCGCTGGCCGCGATCGACGACGGCACCAAGCTCAAAGACCGCCGCTACCGCGGGCCGGACCTGCTGGTCGGCACCACGGCCGGCTTCGACGCCCTCGACACCCGCCCCGACAGCCAGCCGGCCGCCACCAGCGCCGGCGAGCCTGAACCGACCCCCAGCCCGATGCTCGAAGGAGTGCCGTGACCCCCACCACCGCCGACGCCGCCAAAGCCTCCCGGCTGGTGGCGTACGCGCTCAACGCCAAAGAACGGCCCAGGCCCGACAGCGAATACCGGGCGCTGCTGGCCCGTTACCAGACCGACCAGGCATTCGCCGACCTGGTCGAGACCATTGCCGAGAACATGACCCTCCACGTGCGGGCCGCCACCCCCCTCGGCCTGGTCGTCGCCGGCGACCCCGACGGCCCCTTCGCCGTCACCCTGGACAACAGCGGCCTGCCCATCCGCCCCGACCGAGCCGCGCGTCGCACCGACCGGCTGTGCTTCGCCCTGGTCCTCGTCGCCCTCGCCGCGTACGCCTACCCCAACGGCGAGAACCTGATCGACACCTCC
>DATGAX010000202.1:0-8862 GCA_035312965.1 Acidimicrobiales bacterium | reverse complement strand
GTTGATCTTGATCGTGTGGAACGGCAGCTTCTGGAGCCGGGCGAAGGTCGAGCCGCCCGTAGCCAGATCGTCGACCGCCACCCGCATGCCCATGGCGGTCAGCCCGTCGACCACCGGGATGATCTCGTCGTCGGCGAGCATCGCCTCGGTCACCTCGAACTCGATCGCCCCGGGGTGGACATCCAGATCCTCGAGGTCGGCGGCGATCTCGTCGAGCAGGTCGGGGTGGCGCACGGATTGCGGGGACATGTTGACGGAGACGATCAGCGAACCGACCGACCGGTGCCACTCCGAGGCCTGCCGGAGGGCCCGGCGCCGCACCAGCCGGTCGAGCGCCGCCATGAGGCCGCACCGCCCGGCGAGCGGTAGGAACTCGTCAGGGAGCAAGAGCCCGAGCCGCGGGTGCTTCCACCGCACGAGCGCTTCCACCCCGACCAATTTGAGGTCGGCCATGGCGACCTGCGGCTGGTAGACCACGCGCAGTTGATCATGGTGGATCGCCTGGCGCAGCTCCGCCTCCAGATCGAGGGTGCGGTCGCCATCCTTCTGGGCGGGGGCGGCCTGCCGGCTCACCGTGTTGCGCCCGGCACTCTTGGCCGCGTACATCGAGCTGTCCGCCGCCTGCAGCAGGTCGCTGTAGTCCTCACCGTCCTCGGGGAAGACGGCCACGCCGATGCTGGCCGACAGGTACAGGCTCTGACCGGACATGTCGAAGGGCTGGCGGAGGTCTTCGAGGATCTTGGCCGCGACATGGGCCGCGTCCTCGGGGCGGTTGACGTCGTGGAGCAGGATCACGAACTCGTCGCCGCCCATCCGGGAGAACACATCGCTCTCCCTCAGCGAGGCTCGGATGCGGGTGGCCGCGGCCTGGATGATGGCGTCACCGAACTTGTGGCCCATCGAGTCGTTGACGTGCTTGAACTGGTCGAGGTCGAGGAAGAGCAGGCCCACCCGCCGGTTGTGGCGCCTGGCTTCGCGCAGGCTCTGACGGGCCCGGTCCTCGAGCAGAGTGCGGTTGGGCAGTCCCGTGAGGTCGTCGTGCAGGGCCTGGTGGCGTATCTCCTCCAGCAACCGGGCCTTGGTGAAGGCGGTGGCGGCCAGATCGGCGGCGCCCTGCAGGCGGGAGAAGGCGGTCTGGGTGTCCAGCGCGATCTCGTCGCTGTAGCCGGCGCACAGGAACCCGAGGAAGTCCCCCTGCTCGATCAGCGGCACGATCACGTCGAAGCGCTCGCCCCACTCCGACATCGCCCGGGCGACGTAGGGATCAGCGCGCGAGCGGTCGAGGACGAACGGGCTCGGACGCGAGGCCAGCTCGTACAAGGCGGGTACCTGCGCTACCGCGTACTCCTGGTGCGGCCGGAGGCCGGGCGGTCCCACGAAGGCGACGGTCCGGAGGGTGTGGCTCTCGGGATACCAGCGCAGCACGGTGGAGCGGTCGGCGGCGGCCAGGGTCGGGATGGCGCGGGCCAGGCATTCCGACACCTCCCTCTCGGTCGTAGTCCCGGCCAGGGACGCCGCCAGCTCGAGTAGCGCGCTGGCCGTCTGGCGACTCTCTTCTGCCTGCTGGCGGGAGAGCACCGCCTCGACTCTCGCCCCGGCGTGGCGGGCGAACGATTCCAGCAGCTTGGACGATGTTTCCGAGACGGCTTCGGCGTCCGGCGCGATGGCGGCCAGCACCCCGAACTCGCCGACGCGGGCCATGGCCGCCAGGCGAGGGCTACCGGTGTAGGAGCCGTCCAGTAACCGTTCGGCCAGATCCTGGGCGGTCCGCGGCGAAAGTCCCCGCCGGGCGATGACCGGCGACTTTCCGGCGTCGCCGCGTATGGCGACCAGCAGCGCCGGTGCCGGGGTGATGGCGTCGACCGCGTTGAGGATGCGCTCGGCCAGTTCGGGCAGGTCGGCGGCGCGGGCCAGGTCCTCGGCGACGGCCTGTATCGACTCGAAGGTCCCGATGCGGCGGCGCAGCTCGGCCCCGGCCGCCGCCACCTCCGCCCCGTCGGCCCCCGCTCCCCGGTCCCAGTGGATCACGAACGTGCAGAACTCGTCGCCGCGGCACTGGCACGAAGGGTGGTAGCCGGTACCGACGGCACCGAACAGGGAGGCGATCATCGGCCAGTAGCCGAGCGACAGGCCGCAGAAAAAAGGATGGCCCAGATCAGGGACGTAGTAGTCGCCCTGGATCACGCAGCCGGATCCGTCGCGCGATGCGACCCGGTAGCTGCGACCGCGACCCATTTTGACGGTGTACTCGAGCACCCCGTCGAGGGCCGCCGCCGGACTCCCGGCCGACAGGAAGAAGGCCCGGGTGGCGGCGTCGGCCACCGTCATCCGGAACATCTCCTCTCCAGCCCGGCGGCCGAGGTCGGGGTCCCCGGTCAGGGCGGCGGCCGCTTCGGCCACGGCCAGCAGCTCATCCCGCGGTCCCCAGCGGCGGCTCCGGAGTTCGTCGAGCCGGCGCGGGCAGCCCGCGTCGGACAACGCCCTGTGCGCCAGCTCGGGCCCACCGGCCCGATCGAGGTAGCTCAGGAGAGCGGTCATGAAAGACCCGCTCACCTGACGATCCGCGTCAGCAGCCCAACCGCTCATCCAAGTTGCCCCCAAATCCGGCGCGCCGATCGATGACTGTCTGGATCGCCCTGCATCCCCCCAGAAGCATCACTCACCTGCATCGGCAGATCGCAGGCGGATAATCAGTGGAATTTCGTCCCTATCGGCGGCGCCCGGTGGGTAACCGGCTTTGGTCCGAATTCGCCGGTCCTCCCGCCCGCCCGGTCCGGCGCGTCTCCGGCTTCGCTACGGTGCCGGTGTGCGGGCATGGACGGTCGCCAGACCCGGGCCGATGGGCACCGGCCCGCTCGAATTGGTGATGCGCCCGCGTCCTCGTCCAGGCCCGGACCAGATCCTCGTGCGGGTGTCGGTGTGCGGCGTGTGCCGCACCGACCTGCACCTCGCGGAGGGCGACCTCGAGCCCCACATCTCCGGCACCGTCCCGGGGCACGAGGTCGTAGGGCGCGTCGAGGCCATGGGGCCGGGCGCGGCGCGCTTCCAGCCCGGCGACCGGGTGGGGCTGGCGTGGCTGGCTTCGACGTGCCGCCGGTGCTCCTACTGCCTCCGGGGTCGGGAGAACCTGTGCTCGGCGCCGTTGTTCACCGGCTGGGATCTGGACGGCGGGTTCGCCGAGTACGCGGTGGCCTGGGAGGACTATGCCTACCCGCTGCCCGAGGGGATCGACGACGAGACGGCCGCGCCCCTCCTCTGCGCCGGCATCATCGGCTACCGGGCTCTGCGCCGATCGGCCCTGCCCGCCGGAGGCCGTTTGGGCATCTACGGGTTCGGTGCCTCGGCCCACATCACCCTTCAGGTGGCCCGGGCCGAGGGGGCGGAGGTCCACGTGATGACCCGATCCGCCGACGCCCGACGGCTGGCCCTCGATCTGGGGGCGGCATCGGCGCAGGACGCCGCCGACCCGCCGCCGGTGCCACTCGACTCGGCCATCCTCTTCGCCCCGGTCGGCACCCTCGTGCCGGTCGGCCTTCGGGCCCTCGACCGCGGCGGCACGCTGGCGGTGGCCGGCATCCACCTGTCCGACATCCCCGGTCTCGAATACCGGCGGGAGCTGTTCGAGGAGAAGGTGCTGACGAGCGTCACCGCCAACACCCGCGAGGACGGACGCGAGTTCCTGGGCGTCGCCGAGCGCATCGGGCTGCGGCCCACGACGGTGGTCTACGGGATGGACGGAGTCGCCGCCGCGCTCTCCGACCTGGCCGCCGACCGGGTCACCGGTGCTGCCGTCGTGCGGGTGGCCGGGTGAAGCCGCCCGGACCGCTGCTGGCTTCGGGGCGGGACTCCGACATCTTCGAATACGGGCCCGGGCTGATCCTGCGCCGGTCGCGGCAGGGTCGCTCCATGGCGGCGGAGGCGAGGGTGATGGAGTACGCCCGCCAGCACGGGTACCCGGTCCCCGCCGTCGACGAGCTCAGCGGAGACGGGCGGGACATGATCATGGAGCGCATCGACGGGCTGGACATGGTCGGCGCCATACAGCGTCGACCGTGGCAGATCCCGGCGCTGGGCCGGTCGCTCGCTGGCCTCCACCGGCGCTTGCACGAGATCCCCGCGCCCGACTGGGTGCCGGCCGCACCAGTCGGGGCGGGCGACAGTCTCCTCCATCTGGACCTGCACCCCCTCAACGTCATGCTCAGCGCCACTGGGCCGGTCGTCATCGACTGGTCGGGCGCCTGCCGGGGCGATCCCAGCACCGATGTGGCTGTCGCCTGGGTCCTGATGGAAGCGGGCGAGGTGCAGACGGGGCCGGTCCTGGGACTGATCGCGCAACGGGCCCGCGCCGTCTTGGTGCGGAACTTCCTGCGCGGCGTCGACGGGCCCGCCGCCCGGCGGGCGCTGCGACAAGTGGTGGCGTGGAAGGTGAACGATCCCCACATGTCGGCCGGCGAGCAGGCCCGGATGTGGCGGGTGGTGGACGAAGAGGAGCAGGCCCCCTGACGCTTCAGCTGCCCGGGCGCGGCGCCGACTGGCGGATGTAGATGGCGATCCGGCTGATCAAGCCGTCTCCGTCGAGATCGAACACCAGGCTCTCTTCCGTCCGGGTGGGCACTCCGGCCAGGTCGACCGTCTCGGCCAGCTCGGCCACGACCGTCTTCCTGTCCGGGCTGACGACCAGGCGGCCGATCTCCATGCGGTAGCCCTGTAGCGCGGGCATGACCTGGCGGAGGTGGCCGATGTAGTCGGCTCGCCCCTGGAAGTCGTCGCCGAAGGGACCGAGGCGGACGACGTCCTCGCCGAGGCAGGCCTCCGCTGTCTCCCAGTCCTGGTTCCCAACGGCGCGCAGGTAGCGCTGCACCACCGACACGGACGGACCATAGCCGCCCGTCAGACGGTGACGGGCTCGATCAGATCGAGCGGGTGCGCCTCCCCGACCGGTGCGGACGCCGCCCGGGCGATGGGCGACAGCGCCACCAGTACTCCTCCGGCCAGCGACACGAGGGCCCCGATCCGGAAGGCCAGCACCGCCCCGTGGGTGGACGCCACCGAGAAGGCCACCCCGTGGGCCATCGAGGCCCGGGTGTGGCGCAGGGCCAGGGTGGCGAGCACCGCCAGCCCGACGGCCCCTCCGACCTGCTGAGCGGTCGACTGCAGGCCGGAGGCCAGGCTGGCATCCTGACCCGACACCTCGTGCATGGAGGCATTGCCGAAGGCGGCGAAGGACAGGCCGGAGCCGAACGCCGCGACCACCAGGGCCGGGAGGGTCTGGGTCAGGTAGGACCCGTGCACGGTGATCCGGGACAGCAGGAGCACGCCGGCGGTCACGAACAGCGAACCGGCCAACAGCAGCACCTTGGGCCCCACCTTGGTCACAACCGCGCTCGACACCGCGATGCCGAGGCCGATGACGATGCCGAATGGCAGGTACGCCACTCCCGTGGTGATGGTCGAATAGTGCTCGACCTGCTGCCAGTACAGGGTGAGCAGGAAGAACATGGTGAAGAAGACGCTGGCGAAGAAGACGCACGCCAGGTTGGCGCTCACCCGGGTGCCGTTGCGGAGGAAGCCGGCCGGCACCAGCGGGTCGGGCGCGACCCTCTCGCGGACGACGAAGGCGCCCAGCGCGGCCACGCCGAGGGCCAGCGAGGCGACGACCTGCGTGGCGCCCCACGGGTGGTTGCCGGCGGCGATGAAGCCGTACACGATGCCGGCCAGTCCGCCGGTGCCGAGGACGGCGCCGGCAAGATCCGGCCGCGGCGCGTCGGCCCGCCGCTCGGCCCGGCTCTCGTCGACCATGCGCAGGGTGGCGGCGGCGGCGAAGAGGCCGACCGGGATGTTGACGAAGAAGATCCACCGCCACGAGGAGGCGCTGATCAAGAGGCCTGACACCACCGGGCCCAACGTGCCCCCCAACCCGGCTACCCCGCCGAAGATTCCGATGGCCGAGGCCCGCTCCTTCGGATCGGTGAAGAGCAGCGCCACCAGCCCGAAGGCGGCGGGGGAGGCGATGGCCTCACCGACACCCTGCAGGAAGCGGCTGGTCACCAGCATGGCGGGATCGCTCGCCGCCCCGCTCAGGGCGGACGCCACCGAGAACACGAGGAGCCCGACCACGAACATCCGGCGCCGGCCGAGAAGGTCGCCCAAGCGGCCGCCGAGCAGGAGAAGCCCGCCCGCCGTCAGCACGTAACCGTCGACCACCCAGGCCAGCCCGGCCCGGCTGAAGTGGAGGTCGGACTGGATGTGGGGGAGCGCCACGTTGACGACGGTCACATCCAGGACGAGCATGAACTGCACCAGGGCGATGACGCCGAGGGCCCGCCAGCGGCGGCGGTCGAGTGGGGTCTCTGCAATGGTCATGGGCCGACCCTAAGACGATAAGAGGACAGAACCTGTCCTCGAAGTGGAAAAGTATGTGAACCATGGGTGACACGCCGGGGCGCATGCTCGAGCTTCTTGGGCTGCTGCAGGCCAGGGCGTCGTGGTCCGGGGCCGAGTTGGCCGAGCGCCTAGAGGTGACGGAGCGCACCGTCCGCCGGGACATGGACCGGCTGCGCCTGCTCGGCTACCCGGTGGAGGCCGTACCGGGCCGCTACGGCGGCTACCAGCTGGGGCGGGGCGGCTCCCTGCCGCCCCTGCTGCTCAACGACGACGAGGCGGTGGCGGTGGCCATCGGCCTGCGCACCGCGGTCGACGGGTCGATCGCCGGCCTGGAGGAGTCGGCGGTGTCGGTTCTGGCCAAGCTGGATCAGCTGCTGCCCGCCCGGCTGGCGGTGCGGGTGAGGGCGGTGCACGACAACACGGCGTCGCTCCTCGGGCCGGCCCGGGCCCAGAAGGTGGAGGCGTCGCACCTCCTTCTCCTGGCCCATGCCTGCTCGGCCCGGGAGCGGGTGCGTTTCGAGTACACCGACAAGGGGGGTAAGGGCTCTCGCCGGCTGGTCGAGCCGCTGCAGGTCGTCCGCTCCGGCGCCCGGTGGTATCTGGCCGCCCGCGACATCGACCGGGCCGACTGGCGCACCTTCCGGCTGGACCGCATCCGCACCCCGGAGAACGTCGGGACCCGCTTCGAGCTGACCGACCCGCCCGACGCCGTGGAGCTGGTCACCGCCGGCTTCGCCTCGATGCCGTATCCCTTCACCGCCCGCATCCGCCTGCCCGTCACACTGGAGGAAGCGGCCCGTCTCATCCCGCGCACCGTCGCCATGTTCGAGATCTCGGAGGGCTCCACCATCGTCGAGCTCGGCTCGAGCTCCTTGGAGCGGATGGTCGCCTATCTCGCCGGCATGCGGCCCCCCTGCGAGGTGATCGAGCCGCCCGAGCTGCGCCGGGCCCTGGTGGCTCACATCGCCGAGGTGGCGGCGGCCAACGCCTGACCGGTACCGGGTCCCGTCCCGTTCCGCCCTAGCCCTCGGTCCATCGCCCCGTGCCGGCCGGCACCTCGTCGGGCAGCTCGGTCGAGATCCGCCCCTGCCACCGGCGAGGTCTTTTTTCCAGGAACGCCGCTGTCCCCTCCTTGGAGTCCTGGGCCGCGGCCGTGAAGTCCAGCCACGCCCCCTCTCGCCGGCGGAAGGCGGCCAGGTCGACGCCCACCCCTTCCCACAGCAGGCGCTTGGATATGGCGACCGACAGGGGAGCGGTGTTGGCCGCGATGTCGGCGGCCAGCTCCCGTGCCGCCGGCAGGACCCGGTCCGCCGGCAGGGCGCGGGTAGCCACGCCGTACTCGACGGCCTCGACGCCGGAGAACATCCGGCCCGACATCAGCAGCTCGGCCGCCTTCGCCATCCCGGCCAGGCGGGGCAGGATGACATGCGAGGCGAGCTCGGGGACGACGCCCCGCCGCACGAACGCGAACGACAGCTTGGCATCCTCCGCCGCATACCGGATGTCGGCCTGGAGGGGCCAGGTCAGCCCGACGCCGATGGCCGGGCCGTTGATGGCGGCGATGACCGGCTTGCGCACGTCCATCGGGGCGAGCTGCCGTTTCGGGGCGTCGTCGGCGTCACCCCAGCCGGCTCCGAACCGGCCCCCCGATCCGAGGTCGGCGCCGGCGCAGAACGCCCGCCCCGCACCGGTGACCACCACGGCGCGCACCTCGTCGTCGCCGTCGGCCTCCGCCATGGCGTCGCCCAGCTCGGCGCCCATCCGCGCCGTCATGGCGTTGAGCTTCTCCGGCCGGTTGAGGGTGACGATCGCCACGCCGTCCTGCACCTCGTAGATGATCTGCTCGTAGGCCACCGGTGAGTATCCCCCCTCTGTCCGAAATGGCGGGTCTGCCCGACGGACCCTACTGCCCCGGGACCACGGTAGGACCGTTACGATTTGCCGTCCGGTTGCGCATACTTCCGGAATCGGCCTGTTTGTTCGCGGCCGGCCCCCGCTCGCGACCCGATCCGGGGGGCCGGGACGGGACCCTGGAGCTCGGGAGGATGAGATGTCGGAGCCGGCCGGGAGGGATGGAGGAGCGGTGATCGAGGCCGTCGTGTTCGATCTCGACGGCGTCCTGCTCGACTCCGAGGAGCTGTGGGACCGGTCGCGGCGGGAGGTCGCGGCGGCCGAGGGCGGCACGTGGAACGACGACGCCACCGGCGCCATGCAGGGCATGAGCTCGCCGGAGTGGAGCGATTACATGCACGACGTGTTGGGCGTCGACGTGGAGCCGGGTCGCATCGTCGACCTGGTCGTCGAGCGGTTGCTGCTGCGGTACCAGAGCGACCTGCCCCTGCTACCCGGGGCGCGGGAGGCGGTGGCCCGCCTGGGCGAGCGCTGGACCCTCGGCCTGGCCTCGTCGGCCAACCGGGTGGTGATCGACGAGGTGTTGACCCTGGCCGGCCTCATGGAGTTCTTCGCCGTGACGGTGTC
>DATGAX010000201.1:0-3167 GCA_035312965.1 Acidimicrobiales bacterium | reverse complement strand
AGGGAAGGCGGCGCTGGAGGAGGTCAGGGACCGGACCAGGGACCGCACGCCGACCGGGTCACCCGGCGCGGCCGACGAAGTCGCTGCCGTCGGGAGGCACCTCTACATCTCGACGCCGGGTGGCTACGGGACCAGCGAGCTGGCCAAGCAACTAGGCCGGCGGGCCGCCCTGACCGGCACGGCCCGCAACTGGGGCACCGTCCGGCAGTTGATGGAGATGCTCAACGGCTGACCGGCGCCGCGGTCAGTGGATGGAATTGAGATGGACCACGTACCATTCGCCCCGCCAGGAGATCAGCGAGGCGATGGTGAAGTAGTGCAGCTGCCCCCCGATGCGGAAGAACACCCGGGACCCGTACACGCGCCAGTAGCTGCCCTTGTTGGCTTCGACGCCGGGCTGGATCCACTCGGCCGTAGGGGGCACGTACATGTGGTCCAAAGGCAGCGGGCCACCTGACGGGTCGGCCTCGGAGTGCAGGGTGAGGATGTCCCGGTCGTAGTTGCCGATCAGCCTCGTCTGGTAGTCGTGAACAGGGTCCGCGATGGCCTTGACCTGGATGTACGCCTGCTGTGGGAAGAACGCGTCCGTCGCCAGGCCCGGCTGCCCGGCCGCCACGGCGCGCAACAGATCCTCCATCCGGGCCTGGAAGCCCGGGTCCTCCCCCGAGGGCCGCGCCGGCGTCTGCGGGAGAAGGCCGGGATCGACCGTGGTGGTGGTCTGCGCCGGCGCGGTGATCGTGACGTCGGCGGTAGGGGGAGCCGTCACCGCACCGGTGGTGCCCGGGCCGCCGGACTGGTGCCCGGCGCGACCACATCCGGTGACCGCCACGCCCAGCACCGATCCGGCCAGGGCCACCCTCAGCAGAGACGGTCGTACCATCCCGCGATCCTGCCCGCCGGCCGGCACCGGCCGCTACCGCTAGCTTCCGGCCGAGCCCTCCAGCCGCACCGCGCTGGTCGCGTCCCGGGCCGGCACGGCCGGTGACTCCTGCCATGCCCGGTCCAGGAAATCGGCGATGGCGGTGGTCAGGCGGGCCGGAGAAACGCGCAGCTCGGCGACGGAGCGGGCCTGCAGCAGCTCGGCATTGGGGATCTGCCGGGCCAGGTTGGCGGCGTCGCTGTAGGGGTGCAGGACGTCGGAGCGGTGCCCGATCACCAAGGTCGGTGCCTCGACCGCCTCCCTCTCCTCGATGGTGGGCGCCACCGGGCCCAGGAGCACCCCGTGCAGCACGGCCGCCGTCTCCTGCGGGTCGGCGGCCACGATGGCCAAGACGCCGTCGACTGCGGCGTGCCAGCCTCTCGGCAGGCGCCGCACCATCGAGCCGACCGCTCTGAACACGGGCCCGAAGTAGTTCAGCGTCATCATCATGGGCACGAAGATCATGGCCGCCACCGGCGCCGCGTTCTCGAGGACGGGCATCTCGGCGATGAGGCCGCGGACCCGCCCCGGAGCCAGAACCGCCACCTGGAGGGCCACGTCGGCGCCGAGGGAGACGCCGCCGATCACCGCCGATTCGACGCCCAGATGGTCGAGCAGTGCCACCACCTGGCGGGCGTAGAGATCCATGCGGTGCACCGCCGAGTGGCGGGGACGGGCGCTGCGGCCGTGGCCGAGGAGATCCAGCAGCACCACCCGGTAGCCGTGGGCGGCGAGGGCACGGGCCAGGTTCCGGTTGACCCCGGCGTCCAGGAGGATCCCGTGGAGCAGCACGACGACACGCTCCCCCGAGCCGTGGGACTCGTAGCTCAAGGTGTGCCCGGAGTGGCTGAAGGTTCCTTCCTCGAAGGCGGGGACGGACTGCATGCACCCATTGGACCGCCTCCGGCCGGCTACCGGACAGGGGCGTTGGGCCCTAATTCACCCAACGGCGCATCAACCTTTCACGGATGCGACGGCGCCGGCGGCTGGCCCGGCACCTCGAAGAGAAGCTCGTCGGGGTAGCACCACCACCAGTCCTCGCCCGGTTCGTACGAGCGGATCACCGGGTGGTCAGGGTGGGCCCGCCAGTGCGCGGTGGCATGGCGGTTGGGCGAGCTGTCGCAGCAACCGACGTGCCCGCAGGCCATGCACATGCGCAGGTGGACCCAACGGCCCCCGATCCGGAGGCAGTCCTCGCAACCCTCGCTGGACGGCGACACGTCCTGGATGGTGTCGAGGTGGGTGCAGCTGTCGGCCATGGCGGTACCTCCCGGAAATCACTGTAACGACACCCGGTCGGGTACCGATCCGCTCACGCCGTAGGCGAACACCGCGATCAGAAGCGCGTCGATCAGGTTGACGGCGGTGAACCACCCCTGTCCGCTCGCGCCGATCGCCCCGAGCCGGCTGATGGTGTCCTGCATCTGGCTGTAACCGGGCCGGCTTCCGGCGGCCACGACGAAGGCCAGAAGGATCAGAACCAGTCCCACCCCGGCGAGGGCGGCAGCCACGTCCCACGGTCGAGCGGGGCCTTTGCGGTACCCCGAGCGCAGGACCATCCAGGAATGGTGCCGAACCGGAGGCGGCGCAGGCAACAATCCTGGCTTTTCGGGCAATCCGCTCGGCCCGGACCCGGTTGCGCCCGCGGCCCGACCGCGGGATGATCCCCCGATGGCCGGCACGGATTTGACCGACACCCGACGGCAACTGCACCGGGTCGCGGCCCACATCCTGGCCCGGCGCCGCTTCCACGAGGTGGGGCGGTTCGGCCTGAGAGCCAGCCCGGGCGGCTTCACCACGGGCCCCTTCGGACCGGGACCGGACACACTGCGAATCGCGGGCGACCGACTGGTCCACGAGGACGGCCCGAACGCGGTGACCATCCCCATCACCGGCCACTCCCTCCGCGACCTGGCCGCCGCCACCCGGACCGACCTGGGCGCCGACTTCTCCGCCGGCGCCGGCATGCCCGACCCCGGCGACCTCGACGCCCCCATCCGGCTGGACGCCGATGCCTGCGACGCCATGGCCGACTGGTTCGACACCGGGTGGCGGGTGCTCGACGCGGTCGTCGCCGCCATGGGGCCCGGCGCCGCACCGGCGACGATCCAGCTCTGGCCCGAGCACTTCGACGCCGGCACGAACGTGGCCGTGGGCGGCGACCGGGCCAACCTCGGCTTCTCCGCCGGCGACTCGTTCTCGGCCGACCCCTACGCGTACATCGGACCGTGGACGGCGGCCCGCCCGG
>DATGAX010000200.1:0-15051 GCA_035312965.1 Acidimicrobiales bacterium | reverse complement strand
CGACTCGTTGCTGTTCGCAGCCCGCCGGATGGCCCCTTCGGCGGCACGCTTCCTCCTGTCACGGCGCAGCGGGGATCCGTCCCCTCTGGAGCGGGCCCTCGAGCCGCTCGGGGTGCGGATGATCGAGGTCGGTCCCCTGAGCCTGGGCGCCACCAGCCGGTTGCTCTCGGCCCGGTACGGCCTGGTCCTGCCGCGGCGCGTGCTGCACCGGGTCCACGAGGCGGCGCAGGGCAACCCGCTCTTCGCCCTGGAGCTGGGCCGGGCCATCCGCGACCGTGGCGCGCCGGCCGTCGACGCCGACCTGCCGCTGCCCAGGCTGGTCGACGAGGCATTCGAGGCCAGAGTGTCCTCCTTGGCGCCCGCCCTTCGAGAGGCCCTCCTGACGGTGACCCTGAGCCCGGCGCTGCACCGGGATGTGCTGTCCGGCATCGTCGATCCCCTCGTGGTGGAGGACGCTCTCGACTCGGGCCTGCTCGGGCTGGACCGTAACCGGGTGCGGGCCGGGCATCCGATGCTGGCCGCGGCGGCGCGCCGGCAGTCGACGGCCGCCGAACGGCGGGGGCTCCACCTGAGGCTGGCTCAGGTCGTGGATGACCCGGTGGTCAACGCCCGGCACCTGGCCCGGGCCACACCGAATTACGAGGAGACGGTGGCGGCCGCGGTATCGGCAGCCGCCGAACTGGCCCTCACCCGGGGGGCCGTGCACGAGGCGGAGGAGCTGGCCGGGCATGCCCTCCGGTTGACCGCGCCGGGGACGCCGCAGGAGGTGGATCGCCTGCTGGCCCTGGCCGATCGCCAGCTCAACGCCGGTGACCTGGCGGGGACGACCGCCCTGCTGGACGGCCGGATCGCCGACATCCCGCCGGGCCGGCCCCGGGCTCTGGCCCACCTCATGCTGGGCGAGGCGGCGGACGGCGTCCGAGAGGAGACCGAGCTGGACCTGGCCCTGGCCCAGTCGAAGGACGACCCCGATGTTCGTGGGCTGGCGCTGTGCCGCAAGGCGGTCCTCTTCGCCGCCTTCCGCGTGGAACGCCTCGTCGAAGCGGAGGAGCTGGCCCGCCAAGCCGTGTCGGTCACGGCCGGCACCCCCGAGGACGGCCGGGGTCGCGTGGCCCTCGGCTGGGCGCTGACCCTGCGGGGAAAGCCGTGCGAGGACCTCATCGAGGCCGACCCGCCGACCCCTCTCGGCCGGACCGTCTACGACGGCATGATCGAACGGCCGATCGGAATACGGAAGGCCTTCCGCGGCCAGGTGGCCGAAGCGGAGACGTGGATCCAGCGCCTCGTGAGCATGGCCGAAGAGCGCGGCGACCCTCGGAGCGTGGCCGGCGGGACGATCCAGCTGTGCGAGTTCGCGCTGCGCCGTGGCGATGTCGCACAGGCGGAGGACCTGGTCGCCGAGGTGGAGCAGTGGGGTGCGATGGAGGAGGTACGCCTGGTCTTCGCCCGCCTCAAGGCCGTGATCGGCGCGGTGCGGGGCCGACCGGCCGAGGCCCGCGGCTGGGCCGAACTGGTCGAGCAGGAGTCGTCGGTCCCCTACCGCGCCGCCTGGGACTGGTTGGAGGCCAAGCGGGCCCGCGGTTTGGCCGCACTGGTCGATGACGACTTCCCAGGGGCCGTCGCCGATCTCTGGCCGATATGGGAACACTGCCGGAACGAAGGCGTCGACGATCCGGGGGCCTTCCCTGTCGCCGGGGATCTGGCCGAGGCCCTCGTCGGTTGCGACGACCTCCATCGGGCCGGTGAGGTGGCCACCCACCTCGCCCGCCTCACCGACGAGCAGGCCCATCCATGGGGGCGCGCCACCACGATTCGAGTGGAGGCCATGATCGAGCTGTGCGCCGCCGGGGCTGGCACGGGCCGGGGCGGGCCGATGCTCACCGACGCCGCCGGCCGGTACGCCGCGTTGGGACTGGAGTTCGAATCGGCCCGCTGCCTCCTCCACCTCGGATGCGTCCAGCGCCGGGCGAGAAGGAGGACTGACGCCCGCCAGGCCCTCGAAGACGCAGCCACCACCCTCGACCGGCTGGGGTGCGACGGCTGGGCGGCCAAGGCCCGGTCGGAGCTGGCCCGGGTGAGCGGTCGGCGCGGCGCGGACGAGGGCGAGCTGACCCCGACCGAGCAGCGCGTCGTGGACCTGGCCGCCCGCGGGCTGTCCAACAAGGAGATAGCCAAGGTCCTGTACGTCAGCGTGTACACGGTAGAGGCTCACCTCTCGCACGCCTACGCCAAGCTGGGCATCCGATCCCGCTCCCAGCTGGCCCCTCGCCTCGGACCCGGCTGACCTTCATATATTCCAGGTTTCCGTAATTCCGCGCCGGCGCCGGCGCTCTTACGGTCAGACATGTGTCCGAGTACCTCGTCGAGGTCTACCTGTCCAGGTCGGCGGCGCACGGAGGTGCGCCGTCGGCCCACCGGGTGGCGGGGGCGGCGGACCAGCTGAGCCGGGAAGGCCGGCCCGTCCGGCTGCTGCAGGCCGTGTTCGTCCCTGACGACGAGACGTGCTTCTACCTGTTCGAGGCTCAGTCCGACGAAACCGTGATCGAGGCGGCCCGCCGCAGCGGTCTGCTCTACGAGCGGCTCGTCCAGGCCGTGACCGCGCCGGTGTCCCTTTCCATCTGACCGATCAGGAGGACCAGTAATGAAGCTCAAGAAGTGGCTGATTCCGATCACCGCCCCCGTCGCCGCCCTCGGACTCGGAGTCGGCGTGGCGTCTGCGTTGTGGACGGCATCGGGCAGCGGTGCCGGCGCCGGGGCGGCGCTGACCGCCAAGGGGTTGGTGGTCACCGCGGTTACGCCCAGCGGCAGCGGCGCCGCCCTCTATCCCGGTGGCCCGGCCGGTTGGGTGTACCTGACGGTCCAGAACCAGAACCCCTACCCCGTGGTCATCACCAACCTGGCCTGGGGAACGCCGACTTCCACCAGCACCGCGTCGTGCCCGAGCGCCAACATCAGCGTCGATGCCGGCGCGCCGTCGAGCGGGCTCTCGGTCAGCATCGCGGCCAACGCCACCTCGGGTGCCCTTCAGGTGTTCGGCGTGCTGGACCTGGCCAAGACGGCACCTGACGGCTGCCAGGGTGTGGTGTTCGACATCCCCGTCACTGTCACCGGCTCGCAGCAGTAGCCCAACGATGCTCGGCATTCCGCGGCGGTCGACCAGGAAGGCCGTGGTCGGTCTCCTGGTCGCCGTCGCCTTCTCGTATGCGGTGACGCGGGGCGGCCAACACCCCGGTACCGTCCTCACCGGGTACGGGGCGTCCCCAGGTCCGGCGGTCGCCTCCTCCTCGACCCGCAGCGCGTTCGGCATCCACGGCGGCACCACCGGGCTGTACCCGGGCCGATCGCAGCCGTTGGAACTGACCGTGACCAATCCGCAGTCGTTCGCCATCACGGTCACGTCCATAACCACAGCGGTGGGGCCGGCCTCCGCCGCCTGCCCTGCCGCCGACCTGCAGGTGGGCCCGTTCGGCGGCTCACTTGCCGTCCCGGCCGGCGGGCGGGCGGCAGTGGCGGTCACTGCCACGTTGGCGGGCGCCGCACCGGACGCCTGCCAGGGGGCGCTCTTCCCCTTGCAGTACACCGGCCAGGGGCAGAAGTCGTGAAAAAGGTCCCCGCCGTGGCGGCCCTCGCTCTGTGCGCCATGCTGGCGCCGGTGCTCGCCGGCGCGGCCGACGCGGCCTGGGCCAGCCACGGGACGGGCGCCGCTGCGGGGGCGGCGTACACCATGCCCGCCGGGACGGCTCCCACGGCCACCAGAAGCGCGAGCACCGCCGCCGTCACGTGGTCGGCGGCCACCTTCCAGGGCGGCCCGGCCGTGGCCGGCTATGTCGTCCACCGTTACGACTCGGCCTCGGGCGCGCCCAGTACCGTCGGCGGGACCTGCGCCGGCGTGGTCACCGCCGCCAGCTGCCGGGAGTCGGTTCCACCCGGGAGCTGGTACTACACCGACACCCCGGTCCAGCTCGGCTGGACGGGTGGTGAGAGCCCGCCCGGCAACACGGTCACCGTCCCGCCCACCTGACGGACCGGGGTCCGGCCGAGGGCGTGGGCTCTATGGTGACCGGATGGAGCGACGCACCCTCGAAGCCGTCATCTATGAGCGGGAACCCCCGATTGCCCGCATCGTCCTCAACCGGGTGGACAAGGCCAACACCAAGGACTCGGTGCTGGTGCGGGAGGTCGATAGCTGCCTGCACGAAGCCGACCGCGACGGCGAGATCAAGGTCGTCATCCTGAAGGCCAACGGGAACGGATTCTGCGGCGGCCACGTCGCCAGGTGGGGCCCGGACGAGAACCCCTACCCGGAGTTCGGCAACACCTTCGAGGAGCTCTACAAGGGCACCGCCGACCTGTTCCTGTGGCCCACCCTCTACCTGTGGGAGTTCCCCAAGCCGACCATCTCGCAGATCCACGGCTACTGCGTGGGCGGGGGCATCTACCTCGGGCTGCTCACCGATTTCTGCGTCGCATCAGAGGACGCCTACTTCCAGATGCCGCTGGCCCAGAGCCTCGGCGAGCCGGGCGGCCACACCATGATCGAGCCGTGGTTGCTGATGAACTGGCACCGCACCATGGACTGGCTGCTCCTCGCCCCGACATTGACCGCGGCGCAGGCCCTCGACTGGGGCCTGCTCAACAAGGTCGTCCCCCGCGAGGATCTCGAGTCGACGGTCGAAGAGATGGCCCAGGCCATCAGCCGGGTCCCCCTGACGACGCTCATGGCGGTGAAGAACAACGTCAAGCGGGCCTGGGAGCTCATGGGCATGCGGGTCCACCTGCAGGTGAGCCACATCCTCACCAACCTGGTCGGGGCGGCGAGCGACGTCCAGGCCCGGCGGTCCGAGCTCATCCAGTCGGGCCTCAAACCCCGCGATTTCATCGCCCAGAGCGACACTGACATCGATGTCAGTGAATAGATAGTGTGCGGGCCATGGAGCTCCAGGAGACCCGCGAACGGATCATCTACGAGAAGGACGGCGCCATCGCCCGTGTCATTCTCAACTGGCCCGAGAAGGCGAACGCCCAGGACCAGAAGCTGGCTGAAGAAGTCGACGCCGCCCTGCTCGACGCCGACCGCGACTTCAACATCAAGGTCCTGATCATCAAGGCCAACGGCAAGGGGTTCTGCTCCGGCCACGCCATCGGCGACAACGCCCGCGACTATCCCCTCTTCGCCGAGGCGGCCGCCCACACCGGCACACCGTGGAAGGGTCAGACCGACCTGTTCGTGAAGCCCGTGCTCAACCTCTGGGAGTTCTCCAAGCCGACCATCGCCCAGGTACACGGCTACTGCGTCGGCGGTGGTACGCACTACGGGCTGACGACCGACATCGTGATCGCGGCCGACGACGCCTACTTCCAGTACCCGCCCCTGCAGGGTTTCGGCATGCCGTCGGGTGAGTGCTCCATCGAGCCGTGGGTGTTCATGAACTGGCGGCGCGCCGCCTACTACCTGTACCTGGCCGAGGTCATCGACGCACCGCGGGCGCTCGAGGTGGGGCTGGTCAACGAGGTCGTGCCGCGGGAGGAGCTCGAGGAGCGGGTCGAGGCGATCGCCCGGCACATCGCGCAGGCCCCGTTGACGACGCTGATGGCGACCAAGGCCAACCTCAAGCGGGCCTGGGAGCTCATGGGCATGCGGGTGCACTGGCAGAGCTCCAACGATCTCGTCGCCCTGGCCTCCATGAGCAAGGACGTGCAGGCGCTGATCGCGCAGGTGTTGTCGGGCAACATCAAGCCGGCCGAGATGGCCCGCCGCCAGGCCTCGGCGGCCAACGCCGAGGGCTGATGGACATCTCCGACCACGCCCGGTCGGCGCCCCGATCCATCGCACTCATCGACTCCGATTCGGAGTCGGTGATCACCTACGGCGACCTGTACGAGCGGGCCCTCGAAGTCGGCGGCCTGCTCCACGAGGCGGGGCTGCGCCGGGGCGACGCGGTGGCTCTGATGCTCCCCAACCGGCCCGAGTTCCTCGAAGTGTCATGGGGCTGCCAGCTCTCCGGCCTCTATTACACGCCGATCAACACGCACCTGACCCTCGACGAGGTCGCCTACATCGTCGACGACTCCGAGGCGCGGGCCGTGTTCATCGACGGGTCGATGGCCGCCCTGGCCGCCGAGCTGTCGGGCCGCCATCCCCGCGTCGAGGTCAACGTGGTGGTGGGCGAACAGTTGCCCGGGTGGCGACCCTACGAGGAGGCTCTGGCATCCACCGGCCCGGTCGCCGAACGGTCCGACGGCTGTGAGATGCTCTACTCTTCGGGCACCACCGGGCGACCGAAGGCGGTGCGGCGCCCGTTGCCCGAGGCGAACGGCTCCTGGGCCCAGTCCGTCCTCGAGATGGCGCTGACGCACCGCTACGCGATGACCGCGACGAGCGTGTATTTGTCCCCTGCTCCGCTGTACCACGCGGCCGGGGTCAACTACACGATGGCCGTCCAGCGCATGGGCGCGGCTTCGATCCTCATGGGCCGGTTCGATCCGGAGCGGGTGCTGGAGCTGATCGAGCGGCACCGGGTCACCCACGCCCAGTTCGTGCCCACCATGTTCGTGCGCATGCTCAAGCTGCCACCGGAGGTGCGCGGGCGGTACGACGTCTCGAGCCTGGAATGCGTGCTGCACGCCGCCGCGCCGTGCCCGGTCGATGTCAAGCACCAGATGATGGACTGGTTCGGCCCGGTCATCCATGAGTACTACGGCGGCACCGAGGGCTTCGCCGGCTCGACCATCGGGCCGGAGGAGTGGCTGGCCCACCCCGGCTCGGTCGGCAAGCCCCTCACCTCGGTGCACATCGTCGGCTCCGACGGCGAGGAGCTGCCGGCCGGCACCGACGGCGAGATCTACTTCGAAGGCGGTCCGACCTTCGAGTATTTCAAGGACCCGGACAAGACGGCGTCGGTCTCCAACGACCGCGGCTGGCGCACCCTCGGGGACATCGGCCACGTGGACCCCGACGGCTACCTCTACCTCACCGACCGGTCCACGTTCATGATCGTGTCCGGCGGGGTCAACATCTACCCGCAAGAAGCGGAGAACGTCCTCGTCATGCATCCCAAGGTCGCCGACGCGGCGGTGTTCGGCGTTCCCAACGACGAGTTCGGCGAGGAGGTCAAAGCCGTGATCGAGCCGTTGGCCGGCGTGGCGGGCGGGCCCGACCTGGCCGAGGAGCTGATGACCTACTGCCGCGATCACCTGGCCGGCTACAAGTGCCCGCGTTCGATCGACTTCGGCGAGCTGCCGCGGGACCCGAACGGCAAGCTCTACAAGCGGCGCATCCGCGACCGCTACTGGCAGGACCGGACCTCCCGCATCCTCTGATCTCCAGATGACCTCCGGCACGGGGAGGTGATCCGGAGCGCCGGGCGGCGGCCTATTCGACCGCGGCCAGCTCCTCCGGCCCCGGGGGCGCACCGACCACGCCCAGCTGCATGGCCCGCATGGCCGCCGCGGCCCGGTTGGAGACGCCCAGCTTCGAGTAGATCCGCTCGACGTGGTTGCCGGCCGTCTTCGGTGTGATGCCCAGCCGGCGGGCGATGCCCTTGTTGGGCAGACCCTGGGCCAGCAGGCCGAGAACGTCGCTCTCACGGGCTGTGAGGCCGGCCGGGCCGGATCCGCGCGCCCGGCTCGGACGGTGGCCGGCCGCGCCCAGCACGGCGTCCACCGCGCCGGGATCGAGCCGTCCGTGATCGCCCTCTCTCCGCAGCTCGGCGCGGGCCGCGTCGGCATCGAGCGCGGCGCGGTGCGGCCGCGGTTGCATCATGGCGTGGTAGGCGTCGGCGGCGGCCAGGATGCGCGCCGGCACCGACAGCATGGTGCCGCCGACGCCCCGGTGATATCCGGACGCGTCCATCCGCTCGTGGTGGGCGGCGGCCAGCAGGCCGATCCGCTGCAGTGGCTCGGGCCGGGAGAAGATCCGCTCCGCGTAATAGACGTGCAGGCGCATCCGCTCCTGTTCCGATTGGGAGAGCGGACCGGGCTTGTCCCACACCGACCCGGGTACGCCGAAGCGGCCCACGTCGTGGACCAGCGCGGCCCGGCGCACCAGCTGGGTATCGGCCGCCGCCAAGCCCATGCCGGCTGCGGCCGCGGCGGCCAGATCGGCCGTGCCCCGGCTGTGGCCGGTGAAGAAGGGGCAGCGCAGGTCGCAGAAGTCCCCGACGGCCTCGAGGGCCCGATCCAGCTCCTCGACGGTTAGAGGGGGCCGGGCGACCGGTTCGGCGTCGAGCACGGCATCGACGGTGTCGGCGTCGAGGCCCTCGAACAGCAGGTCGGCCTCCGGTCCCACCGCCGCTGCCACCGCGGGATCGAAGTGGGTGCCGCTGCGGGCCCGGGTCATCTCGACGGCCCGATCCGTACCGAAGTTGCGGTGGATCACCTCGCACGCCTCGGCGACATGCGATATCCGGGCGGCCAACGACAGTGCCTCGCCGGACACGTCGGGGACGCCCTGACCGTCCCAGCGGGCGTAGGACTGCTGTATCCCCTCGCGGACCTCCGAGCGCAGGCCGATCCGGTCGGCCAGCTCCCCGGCCGCGCTGCAGTGAGCGGCCATGAGCTCGATCACGCCGCGTCCCTGGGTGGCCATGACCTTCATGCCCTGCCGCATCCGGTTGAACGGAGAGGTCCCGTAGCCCGCCCGACGCAGCATGTACATCATGGCCGGGAAGCCGGCCAGGTCGACCTCCGCCACGCCGGCCCGGAAGGGGATGTCGTCGCCGAACATGGCGGCGCCCTCGTTGCCGTACACGGGACAGGCCACGTAGGTGAGCATGCTGACGTCGTACAGCACGGCCAGGTCGTCGGCCCCCAGACCGAGCCGCTCCCCCAGCCGCATGCTGATCCGAGCCGACCGCATCATGTGCTCGGCCGGCTGGCCGAAGCCCAGATCGGTCGCCAGCGACAGCGCCACGAGCAAATCCGTGAGCCGGACCCCAGACCCCTCCATCTCCGGGGATGGTAGTGGGGCGAGCCTGATCCGGGGGCTTGTATGGGGCGAATGCCTCATGCCGGCGCCGGCTCTTGTCCTTACGGTCATATCAGCAGCGGAGAGAGCCCCGCTGACCGAGAGAAGGAGCGATCAATGCAGCGCTATGTCATCGAGCGCACGGTTCCCGGCGCGGGCCAGATGGACGGGGCCGCCCTGGCCGCCATCGCGGCCAAGTCGAACGACGTGTTGAAGGGCCTCGGGCCCGACATCCAGTGGGTCCACAGCTACGTCACCGACGACAAGATCGTCTGCGTGTACAACGCCAGCGGCCCCGAGATCATCAAGGAGCACGCCCGCTGCGGCGGATTCCCGGTGGACGCCGTGCACCGGGTGTCGGCGACCATCGACCCCACCACCGCCGAGTCGGCGTCGTGAGCAGGCTCCTGGCGCCGGCCGTCCGGGGCGCCATGGCGTGACGGTATTGGCCGGTCTGGCCGGCCTGGCCAGTGTCGCCCCGGGCGCAGCGTCGGCCACGTCGCTCCCCACCGGCGAGCGGTCGCACGGCTCGGTCAGCGTCGAACCGGCCTACGACGACACGACCGGCCAGATCATCTACCTCCAGACTCCCGACCATCTGGCGCCGCTCGGCCCGCACAACGCCAACAACGTCAACCCGAGCGCGGTGGCGCCCCTGTACCTGATCGTGTACCCGCCGGGCACGAGCGGGACGTTCAACTGCATGGGCGTGCCCGGGAACTGCCCGGACCACGACAGCACCATCGCCGGCGTGGCCAGCGCGGTGCAGCCGCAGGTGTACGGCACCGATCCGAGCGCCGTGCCCGGCCACGACCATCTGGTCGGGGTGGCGCGGACCAAGGGCGACTTCAACGTGGCGTGGCACGTCTATGTAGAGGTGTTCACTTCGTCCGCCGCGGTCACCCACATCACCACGCTGACCCAACTGCAGGACGCGGTGGCGGCGGGATCCATCCAGCAGGTGGACTCCGGGATCACGTTCATATGCTCGGTCGTGTCGCAGGCCTCCTACGACGCCGGGACTCCGGTGGGCGGATAGCCGTCCAGACCGAAGGTGGGCAGGCAGCCGGGGTCCCCTGCGGGCCCCGGCTGCGGTCGCGGCGGAACTCCGGTAGGATGGCGGAGCGCCGCGGGCTGTATCGCCCCGGCGGCTGCCGGTGCCACACCGGCGGGGCCCACGAGACATTCTTCGAGTCGGCCACCTTCCCCCGCACGACTGGAGTCTTGTGAGTATTTCTGCCCCCGCCTTGGCCTGTGACGGCTTCGATGCGCTCGGCGTCCCGCCGCAGCTGACCGCCGCCTTGGCCCGCGCCGGTATCACCGAGCCGTTCCCCATCCAGGCCGCCACCCTGCCCGACGCCCTGTCCGGCCGCGATGTCTGCGGCAAGGCCCCCACCGGATCGGGCAAGACCCTCGCCTTCGGGCTGGCCATGGTGTCCCGTCTGGTCGCCTCGCCGGGCCGCGACGGCTCCGGCCGGCGCCGCCATCGGGACGGCGGTCGCCCCTCCGGGCTGGTGCTCGTACCGACCCGTGAGCTGGCCGCCCAGGTGGAGGAGGTACTCGGCCTCCTCGCCGGCGCGGTGGGCGCATCGGTGATGTCGGTCTACGGCGGCGTCGCCTACGGCAAGCAGCTCTCGGCCCTGCGCCGCGGCGTGGACGTGCTCATCGCCTGTCCCGGCCGGTTGGAGGACCTGGTCTCCCGGGGCTCCATCGACCTCGCCTTCGTCGACATGGTCGTCATCGACGAGGCCGACCGCATGGCCGACATGGGCTTCCTCCCCGCCGTCCGGCGCCTCGTCGACCGGACCTCCGACACCCGTCAGACCATGCTCTTCTCGGCCACCCTCGACGGCCCGATCGACAAGCTGGTCCGGGACTACCAGCGGTCCCCGGTCCGCCACGAGGTGGTCGCGGCCGAGACCGACCAGGGCGAGGTCCACCATCACTTCTGGTCGGTCACGCACGAGGACCGGGTAGCCGTGACGGCCGAGGCGGTCACCGCCCGGGGCCCGGCCATCGTCTTCTGCCGCACCAAGCACGGCGCCGACCGGCTGTCCCAGCGGCTGGCCCGCAGCGGCCTTTCGACGGCCGCCATCCACGGCGACCGCAGCCAGAGCCAGCGGGAACGGGCTCTCGCCGCCTTCCGCTCCGGCCGCCTCGACGTGCTCGTCGCCACCGATGTGGCGGCCCGCGGCATCCACGTCGACGACGTGCCGCTCGTCGTCCACTACGACCCGCCCGCCGACGCCACCGACTACGTGCACCGCTCCGGCCGCACCGGCCGGGCCGGAGCCGACGGCATCGTCGTGAGCCTCATCGGCGACGTCCACGTCGTCGGCACCAAGAAGCTGCAGCGGCAGCTGGGTCTGGCGCCCGGCATCTCCTCCCCGAACATTTCGGCTCTGCCCACGGTGGGCGACCCGACCCGCACCGGCGCCGCCGGCGCCCGTCTGCGTTCGGCCGCCGCCGCGACGGTCAAGCCCCATGGCGCCAAGCCCGCTGCGCCCAACCGCGGTTCGCACAGCCAGGGCTCGGGCCACCACGCCGCCTCCAAGCCGGGCCGCCGTCCCGGCCCACCGCGCCGGCGCCGCCGCCCCGACGCTCGGTAGCCGCCCCGACGCTCGGTAGCAGCCCCGACGCTCGGTAGCAGCCCAGGGGGCCGGTAGCAGGCCAGGGCCGACAACCGCCCCGTCGAACCACCGTCCGGCAAGATGTCGGGGTGGCGGCACAACCAGGGAGGACACCAGGCACCGTGAGGCGGGCCACCGGGAGGGTCGCGTCCAGGGTGCAGACCTTCGCCGACCGTTACCCGTGGCTCGGCCCGGGGGTCATGAACCTGAGCGTGGTCTACTTCGTCGTCCAGGCGATGGTCGCCGCCGTATGGCATCCCCCCTATGACTGGGGCCGCAACACCATCAGCGACCTCGGCAACAGCTCGTGTGCGGTGCGTGGCACCACCGCACCCGCTTGCGCCAAGGAGTTCTCGCCGCTCCACGACTGGATGAACGCCGAGTTCATCTTCCTCGGGGCGGTGATGCTCGTGGGATCGCTCCTCATCGCCCAGGAGTTCCGGATCCTCGGCCCCGGCGCCAAACGGGCGTGGGCCTGGGCCGGGTTCGCGCTGATCGGCGTCGGCGGCGTCGGATCGGCCCTCGTGGGCTGGTTCCCGGAGAACACGGTGGGCGCCGTGCACTTCTTCGGAGCCGCCCTGGCCATCGGCGGCGGGGAGCTGGGCATCTCCATCCTCGGGTGGAAGCTGTCCCTGCCGCGGTACCTCCAGTGGGCCATGCGGATCGGTGCACCCCTCGCCTTCCTTGCCGGGTTCCTCTTCGCCGTCCAGGTCCACCTCGGGCTGGGCGCCGGCACGATGGAGCGCATCGCCCAGTACCCCGAGACGGTGTGGTTGATCGTGTTCGGCGCCTACATGTCGGACAACCACTACAAGCGGCTCCGAAACCCCGCCTTCCCCCACGACCCCAGGCCGGCGCCCCCGGCCTGATCGGACCGTCCTCATGGCGAGCGGCTGGGCGAAGTAACGCTCGCGGTCCGCCGGGCGCGGGCCGCGCCGGGATGGCGGGCGTCGCCGGGAGGAACGAAAGCCCGCTTGCCCCGCCCTTCGACCAGCGCCCACCGGTCGCGGGTCTTCTTGCCGTGGTGGAACGGGCACAGCCGGTCGAGCAGGTCGAAAGCCGTGATGTGGCTGTGGGCGAAATCGATCCGGTGGTCGTACTGGAGCCCCGCCTTGGCCGAGCACCCTTCGACGGCGCAATCCGGATACATGAAGTCGAGTGCCGACCGCTCATAGGCATTCGGCCGCCGGCCGTGGTGGTACACCCCGGTGAGCTGTCGCCCCCTGGTCAGGATGCCGATGATGAACGGGTTGTCGCTGGCGATCAGGTCGGCGACGACGCTCACGGGGACGGGCCCGTACCCGGCGATCTCGCACAGCTCACCGTCGACGGCGACGCCGCGCAGCAGAGTCGCCAGATCGACGCGGATCATGACCTGAGCGGGCTTGCCGGCCAGCTTCTTGACCCGCTTGTCGGATCGTCCGGCATCAGCTGACATCGGGGTGAGGCGGTCGATCTGCGGGAACAGACCGATCTGCACCAGATCCTGCATGGTGAGCTCGCCGGACTCGTGCCCGAGCGCGATGCCGAACAGCTGCATGAGCGCGTCGTAATCGAGCGCCTCGAGCTTCTCGCCCGTCGTTCCGGCCTCGCGGCGCTTCATGGTGAGGCGGCGACGAATCTGGTCGACCACCCTCACCATGACCGTGCCTTGCTCCGGCAGACCGTAGAGGTGGGCCTGGAATGCCCCGTCCCGGTCAGTACGCCTACGCAACGACCGTTTGGCGTGGATGGCGCCGCGGCGGGCTTCGAGATCACAGTTGGCCGCTTTGACCTTGGCGACCTCGTCGTTCAACTCCGGCATGGAGGACCGCTTGGCCTTGTCGATCAACTCCGCCACCTTGGACGGGTCGGCCGCGACGCCGTCCGATACCGCGTCCGCCTGTTCGAGCGACAGCTCGCCGGCCATCGCGGCGGCCGCTACCTCAGGCTGGTCCGCCAGCCGCCGGCCTGTCTCCAGCGCCCGCCGAGCCGAGCTCGGGCTCATCCCGGCCTGATCCGCGAGCTGCTCGGCGGCGGAGCGGAACCCCAACTCCTGCCAGGCGCAGCCTTCGGCGGTGCGGGCCGCGGCCAGCGCCTTGATGGACGCGGCTGCAGCTTCGATCTGCGCGCAGAGCCGCACCACCACCGCGGCGTCGCGGGGCGCCAATGATCGAGCGTCGAAACCCGCCGCCCAGGCAATGATGGATTCTCGAAGAGCGCGCAGCTCCGGGCCCATAACACACGTCCATGTAGGAGAACGACTGCATTACCAGGCCGGCACCCACGCCGACGATCCCGCCCGGGCTGCCGATGCAGAGTCGAACGTGTGTTCGATGATATACCGGGTGTCCCGAGTCGTCAAGGCTGTTTTCGCGCCCGATTGGGAAGGACTTCCGGTATGGACGCGGCGATGCCCGACCCGGCCGGGGCCCCGGCGGCCACCAAAGCCGCCAAAGCCGCCAAAGCCACCAAAGCCACCACGGTCGCCCGCAAGGTAGCGGTACGAACGCAGCGCCGCCGCTGGCAGCGCCGCACCGACAGCTGGGAGGATCATGCCGTCGCCGGCCTCGAACCGGTGATCGAGGCGGTTCTGGCCGAGTCGGGCGACTCCGCCCGAGGGGTGGTCCTGGACGTCGGGGCGGGTGGCGGCGCCCTCGCCGTGCCGGTGGCGTCGACGGCGCAGAGGGTGATCGCCCTCGATGTGAGCGACCGGATGCTCGATCGGCTGGCGGGCCGGGCCGAGGAGGAGGGCCTGCACAACGTGGAGCCGGTCAACCGCCCCATCGAGGAGCTCGACCTGAGGCCGGGCAGCTTGGATCTCATCGTCTCCAACTACGCCCTCCATCACCTCCTCGACCAGGACAAGTCCCGGTTCGTCCACCGGGCCGCCGCCTGGTTGCGCCCAGGTGGGCGGCTGGTGATCGGCGACATGATGATCGGGCGAGGGCGGTCGCCTGACGACCGGCGAATCCTGGCCGACAAGGCGCGGATCATGATGGCCCGCGGCCCGGCCGGTTGGTGGCGCATCGTGAAGAACGCGTGGCGTCTCATGACGCGGACGGTGGAGCGCCCCATGCCGATGGAGTCGTGGGTGCGGCTCTTGGAGGACGCCGGCTTCGTGGACGTGTGCGGGCGGCGGGTAGTGGCCGAGGCCGCCGTCGTCTCCGGCCGGCGCCGCTGACCGGCCGTCGGCTAATTCTGGGGCGCGCCCGGGCAGCTGCCGACCTGGGGGACGGAGCCGCCGGCGAACCACGTGGCCGGCGGGCCGACCGCGGTCCCGGCGCGCAGCGCGGCGCCGGCTGACGTGTCGCCTTCGAGGTAGGTCCGCCAGAAGAGGGCGGTCACCCGGTCCACGACCTGCTGGTAGACGGCCGCCGAAGGGTCGGCGGTGTACGGAGGCAGGTGACCAGCGCCGCGCAGGTCGAGGTAGAAGCGGGGGGTGCCGCCCGTGCCGTATATCTGCTCGGAGCAGGC
>DATGAX010000199.1:0-2020 GCA_035312965.1 Acidimicrobiales bacterium | reverse complement strand
ACAGCGGCATCGACCGGGCCGTCTCCACGAGCTCGCGCAGATGCTCGAGCAGGTCGCAGAGGTCGCCTCGGTACACCGGGGCCGACAGCTCCTCGTGGATCGCAGTGGGGCTCATGCTGGGGGTCCCTCCTTGAAGCGTTGGTCCAGCCGGGCCGCCACGACCGGGGGGACGAGGCTGGAGACGTCGCCCCCGTAGCGGGCGACCTCCCGGACCAGGCTGGAGGACAGGAACGAGTACTGGGGGCTGGTGGCGAGGAAGAAGGTGTCGATGCCGGACAGGCTCTGGTTCATCTGCGCCATCTGGAGCTCGTAGTCGAAGTCGGTCACGGCCCGGAGGCCCTTCACGATGGTGTCCGCGCCGTGGATGCGGGCGAAGTCGACGAGGAGGCCGGCGAAGTACTCGATCTGGACGTTGCCGAGGTGGCCCGTCACCTCGGCCAGCATCGACTCCCGCTCCTCCAGGCTGAACAGCGACGCCGCCTTCTGAGGGTTGCGGATGACCGCCACGATCACCCGGTCGAAGAATCGGGCCACCCGCTCGATCACGTCGATGTGGCCGTAGGTGACCGGGTCGAAGGATCCCGGTACGAGCGCCGTGGCCACGTTGATCGCTACCTCACTTCCGTTGCGCGAACAACACAAGCGTATCTCCGTAACAACGCTCCCACGTTGACCCCCATCCGCGAGGCCACTGCAGCGGGTCGGAACCGGCCGCCCGCTCGACCACCACGGTGGCGTCCTCGGCCAGCCAGGCCGCCTCCGCCAGGGTGCGGAGCACCGCCTCGAGGTCGACCGGCGGAAGGTCGTAGGGCGGGTCGAGGAGGGCGAGATCGAACGGCTCCTGCGGCGCCGGGCCGGCCAGGACGGCGGCCACCGGCGCCACCCTCAGCCGGGCCCGGTCGTCGAACCCCGGCGTCTCGACGTTGGATCGGATCGCCCGGGCGGCGGCGGCGTCCCGCTCCACCAGGACGGCCGCGGACGCTCCCCGGGAGAGCGCCTCGAGGCCCAGCGCCCCGCTCCCGGCGTAGAGGTCCAGCACCCGGGCCCCGACCAGGCGGCCGGGCCCGAGGGCGGCGAAGACCGACTCCTTGACCCGGTCGCTGGTCGGGCGCACCGCGTCGCCGGCGGGAACGGCCAGCCGCCGTCCGCCGACCTCCCCGGCGATGATGCGGGGTTTTCTCGGGCCGGTCGCCATCTGACAATCGTGCTCCCTGGCGCGGCCTTCATCCCAATTGCGGCGGATCTATTTCGGCTCCATTCGGGCGAAAACGGCCCCATCCGGCCGGAATGGGCCCTTCTGATCGCAACGGCGAGACGACCGAGCGGCAAAAAGTCCCAAGAGGAAATTCACCGTGAAGCGCCGAACCAAGGGCGAACTACCCGAAAAGGGGAGGGCTACCAATGTCGTTGGTGCCTACCGCCGCCCGCCGCCTGGGTGGGGTGATCGCTGTCCGTTGGCCATGACGGCCGGCGTCGTCCCGGCCGGCCGCCGGCGGCCGGCGCGTCCCCGGTGGCCGTGACCATCCCGGCGTCGGCCGACGCCAGGGTCGCCCGGGCCAGCCCGAACGCCAACTTCGGCACCGCCACGACCCTCGAAGTCGACCGGTCTCCGGTCATGGAGAGCTTCGTGGCTTTCGACGTCGCCGATCCGGGCGCCCCGGTGACCCGGGCCACCCTGCGCCTGTTCGTGGTCAACCAATTGGGCAACGGGCCGAAGGTCTACCGCTCCGACACCGGTTGGGCGGAGACCGCGCTCACCTGGAACACCCGGCCGGCCCGCCATGAACTCCTGGCCGACATTGGCAGCGTGACCGCCGGCCACTGGGCGGCCTACGACGTCACCACCGCCGTGTCGGGCCCCGGCCCCGTCAGCTTCGATCTCGTGGCCGACTCGACCGGCGGCACCGACTTCAGCACGCGGGAGGCGTCGGCCAACCATCCCGAGCTCGTGGTCGAGACCGACACCGGGTCACCAACGCCCCCGCCCCCGCCGCCTCCGCCTCCGCCCAGCGCGGTCGGC
>DATGAX010000198.1:0-3950 GCA_035312965.1 Acidimicrobiales bacterium | reverse complement strand
AGTTGGCCTGCCCCGGATTGCCGAACAGGCCCGAGGTGGACGAGGTGTTGATGACGCAGGGGCTCAGCGAGCTGCCGACCTTGGCCTGCTCCCTCCAGTAGGCGGCGGCGTGGCGCAGGGGGACGAAGTGGCCGGTGAGATCGGTCCGCAGGACGGACTCCCACTCGTCCTCGGTCATGTTGAAGATGGAGCGGTCGCGGACGATGCCGGCGTTGTTGACCAGAACATGCAGTGCCCCGAAGGCGTCCACGGTGCGGTGCACGAGCCGGCGGCCCTCCTCCCAGTCGGCCACATCGTCGGTGCTGACGAGCGCCTCACCGCCGCCCGCCTCGATCTCGTCGACCACCTCCGCCGCCGCGGTCAGGGAGTCCGCCTGGTCGTTGACGACGACCCGGGCCCCTTCGGCGGCGAGGAGCAGGGCGTGGGCCCGGCCGAGGCCGCGCGCCGCGCCGGTGACGACCGCTACCCGTCCGTCGAGGGCTCCCATCCGAAGATCATGTCATCAGCCGGCGCACCAGAGCGGACTCCAGCTCCGCTTCTGACCGACCCGCCGCCACCGCGGCGGAGGCCAGCTCGGCCGGGTCGGCCACGGGGCGGGCCAGCATCGACAGGTAGTCGTCGGGTCGCCAGTCGAGCAGGGCGGCGGTCTGGAACACCGCACCGCCCCCCCTCCTCCGCTGGGACACACCGACCATCTTGCGCCCCCCCTCGGTCACCTCGCCCGGCCCCAGGCCGGCGAAACACACGACCGGCGACCAGGCACCGGGCTGCATGGGCCCCCGCCAGACGTCGCCCCGGCCCAGGGCGGCGGCCCACAGATCGCCGACCCACCAGGCGGCCCGGCCGACGTCGTCGTCCCAGAGCGGATCGTCGCGCGGCAGGACGAAGTCCACCCACAGCACGCGGCCCGACCCGACCCGTACCGCGCTGCCCCCGCTGCGCCGGCGGGCCAGCTCGACCCCGGCGGCGGCCAGCGCGGCGGCCGAGAACTGCCCCTCGTCCTGGTGGCTGCCCAGCACCAACGCCGGCCCGGTCGGGTGGCAGAAACGCACGGTCCGCACGACGGGTCGGGCGTCGAGGGCAGCAGCCGAATCGGCATGGAGGCGGCCCGCCGGAGCGCGCTCGTGGACGACCCGCCAGCGGCCGCCACCGGCCGACCCTTCGTCCAGAATCACGCCGAGAGCGACGGCTGGCCCAGGTAGGCCTCCCACTCGGACCGGATGCGGCCACTGGCGACCAGGATGAACGTCCGCTGCCGCGGCACACTCGGCGGCCGGCGCAGCTTCATCCCGCTCTCCTCGAGCATGTGGTCCCTCTTGCGGGCGTTGCACGGGCGGCAGGAGGCCACGACGTTGTCCCAGACATGGCGGCCGCCCCGACTGCGCGGGATCACGTGGTCGATGTTCTCCGCCGCCGCCCCGCAGTACTGGCAGCGGTGGCCGTCGCGGGCGAAGACGGCCCGGCGGTTGAGCGCGATGCGAGCCTGGTACGGGACCTTCACGTAGTGGCGCAGGCGCACCACCGACGGCTCGGCCACGGCCAGGCGCTCGGAGCGGAAGAGGCGCTCGGTCGGATGCAGCAGGTCGGCCTTCTCGTCCAGCAACAGCATCAGCGCCCGCCGGCTGGACACCACACACAGCGGCTCGTAGGTGGCGTTGAGCACAAGAGACTGTGTCATCGCCACCCCCGTCTGCTAGCTGCCCGCTGGCACCAATGGCAATGGCACGGGCGAAGGTTACCTCGCGGTGCGGGCCATGGCGCGACACCATTCCAGGTAGCGGATGAGGTCGTCCGCCTCGAGCCTTCCGGCGCGGCCGTACATCGTCTCGGTGCGGAAGCGCCGGTAGCCGGCGGGCGGGATCGGAGACGGGGGCCGGCGGCGCCACCACTTGGGCGGGACGAGCCGGGCCGCGGCGGGCCAGAGGTCGGGCCGCTTGAGCAGGGCCCACACCGCGGCTCTCACCCGAAGCCCACCGCGGCGGCGCCGAGGATCGGTCCGTCGCGGCCCAATCCGCTCGGTTCGATCAGGCAACCCGTGGAAAAAGGAAGCCGCGCCGTGGCCGCCGCCTCTCTCCGGGCGGCCTCGAAGAATGGCGCACCGAAGCCCAGGGCCACCGATCCGGCCACCGTCGTCAACTGCAGGTCGAGCAGGTTCGCGACGCTCCCGACCGCCCGCCCGACGAGCCGGCCCGTCCGCTCCATCACGTCCGGTCCGGCCTCGGCCGGGGGACGGCCGGTGACGGCAGCGATGGCCGTGCCCGACGCCTCGGCTTCCAGGCACCCGGCGGCCCCGCAGGCGCAGCGGCGGCCGCCGGGGTTGACGATCACATGGCCGACGTGGCCGGCGTTGCCGGTGCGCCCCTCGAGCAGGCGGCCGTCGACGACGATGCCGCCGCCCACGCCGGTGGACACGACCATGGACATGTAGTCACGGCGGCCCCGCGCCGCCCCCCACCGCCCCTCGCCGAGGGCGAGGGCCTTGGCGTCGTTGTCCACCCCGACCGGGAGCCCGGTGGCTTCGTGGATGCGGCGGCGCAGCGGGAAGCGGCGCCAACCGGGGATGTTGAGCGGCGAGACCAGCTCGTTGCCGTCCTCCATCGGGCCGCCACAGCCGACCCCCACCACCTGGCACGGCTGGATGGCGGCGGCGGCGCCCATCAGCCGGTGCAGCACGGTCCAGAGCCGGTCCGCCTGCTCGGGCGTGTCCGCCGTGGTGGCCGGCGTGGGCTCGGTCGCCGACCAGAGGATCGAACCGTCGAGGGTCACCACGGCGACCCGGATCTTGGTCCCGCCGACGTCGACGGCCAGCGCCGTATCGCCATCAGGGCCGCCCGGGGACTGCATCGGGGGGCAGGCTACGCTACCGAGGCACTCGTACCCGGAGGACCCTATGGCGAGACAACCGGCGGCTCAGACGTCCACGCCGGCCACTTTCGCATCGATCTTCGAATCGATCGTGGCCAATGTCTCGACCGTCATCCACGGCAAGGACGAGCCGATCCGCCTGGCCCTGGTCTGCCTGCTGACCGAAGGCCACCTCCTGCTCGAGGACGTGCCGGGGGTGGGCAAGACGACGCTGGCCAAGGCGTTGGCCCGGTCGTTCGATCTGGAGTGCCGGCGGATCCAGTTCACCCCGGACCTGCTGCCGTCCGACGTGACCGGCGTCAGCGTGTACGACCGGGGCACGGGGTCCTTCTCGTTCCGGCCCGGGCCGGTGTTCGCCAACGTGGTGATCGGCGACGAGATCAACCGCGCCTCGCCCAAGACCCAGTCCGCCCTCCTCGAAGCCATGCAGGAGCGGCAGGTGACGATCGACGCCACCACCCATCCCCTGCCCGCCCCCTTCCTGGTGATCGGGACGCAGAACCCGATCGAGCACGAGGGCACCTACCCACTCCCCGAGAGCCAGCTCGACCGCTTCCTGCTGCGCATCCGCATGGGTTACCCCGACCGCCAGGCGGAGCTCACCATGCTGGAGGCATCCGGGGTCACCGGGGACGGGCGCGACGCCGAGTCGCTGCCTGTGGTCGCCGACGCCCGGACCGTGCCGGCGCTGGTCGAGGCGGCGCGGCGGGTCCACACCGCGCCGGCGCTGCGCGGATATGTCGTCGATCTGGCCACGGCCACGCGTTCCCACCCCGCCCTGGGGCTCGGCATGTCGCCCCGCTCGACCCTGGCGCTACAGGGCGCAGCCCGGACGCTCGCCGCTTCGTCCGGGCGGGATTATGTCATTCCGGATGACATAAAGGTTCTGTTCGGCCCGGTCGTGGAGCACCGCCTGGTCCTGTCCCCCGAAGCGGTGGTGTCGGGGGTGGAGCTGCGGGAGGTCTTGAGCGACATCCTGAGATCGGTGCCGGTTCCGTCAGGGCGATCCGGGCCGGGATGAAGACGCGGACCGGCTCGCTGACCACCCGGGGGCGGATCTTCCTGGGGGCGGGCGCGGCTATGGC
>DATGAX010000197.1:0-6138 GCA_035312965.1 Acidimicrobiales bacterium | reverse complement strand
CGTGGCGGGCCGTCGCCTCCTCCAGCCGCCGGGCCGCTTCGCTCTCCGCTTTCCGGGCCCGGGCCAGCTCGGCCTCGGCGTCCTGCCGCCGGGCGGCCGCTTCCGCTTCGGCCGCTCTCTCGTCGGTCGCGGGCCGGCTCTTGGGCTTCGCCCTCTCGTCGGTCGGCGCCGGCCCGGCCGTCTTCGCCCTGGTTGGCGGCGGGCCCGCGGCGCCGGCCGGTCCGGCCACCGCGCCGGTCAGGTCGACCGGATCCATGCCCGAGCGGTGGAGCGACCGGACCAGACGTCCGGCCCGGACCGCCTCGCCCGCCCACGGGTCGGCCAGCGCCGCCTCGAAGGTCGCCTCCACCTCCCTGGCCACCGACTCGCTCACGGGGTGGCCCGACTCCGCGGCCAGCCGCCGGGCCTCGCCGGCCATGCCGCCGATCAGTTGCTGGCGCTGGCGGCCCAGGGCCCGGAGGTCGTCGCCGGAGAGAGCTTCTTGGGCCTGGCGCATCTGCCCGCCCAGCTCGAGCAACCGGGCGATGTCGTTCTCCCGCGCCCTCGCCATCAGGTTGACGACGTAGGCCGCGGCGGACGGGCGGCGCAGGGCCTTGATGGCCGTGGCCGCTTCCCGTTCGCCTGACTTGCGGGCCTCGGCCGACAGGGCGTCCCGGCGGGCGGTGAACTCGGCCGGGTCCAATCCGTACAGCTCGTCGAGAACGGGCGCAAGGTCCATGGCG
The DNA here is from genome assembly GCA_035312965.1 of Acidimicrobiales bacterium. Classification (GTDB taxonomy): domain Bacteria; phylum Actinomycetota; class Acidimicrobiia; order Acidimicrobiales; family Palsa-688; genus JAKCDU01. The sequence goes on along the minus strand of DATGAX010000197.1, from coordinate 5,416 downwards.
CGCTTACGGCGCGGCGCTTCGGAGCAGGTCGCCGGCGTCCTCGTCGAGGAGCCAGCGGGGGCCGGGGCCCTCCTCGGCGGCGATGTCGTCCGGGTTGCACAGGTGGCAGATCCGCAGGGACAGGCAGCCGCAGCCGATGCAGGAATCGAGCTTGTCCCGCACCCGTTCGAGCTCGGCGATGCGGCGGTCGAGGAGCGGGCGCCAGGAGCGGCTCAGCCGCTTCCAGTCCGCCGCCGTCGGCGTCCGCTCGTCGGGAAGCGTCCCCAGGGCCTCTCTGATCTCGTCGAGGGTCAGGCCCACCCGCTGCGCGGCCCGGATGAAGGCCACCCGGCGCAGGACCTCCCGCTGGTAGCGGCGTTGGCCGCCGTCCGAACGGACGGCGCTGATCAGGCCCTCCCGCTCGTAGAAGCGCAGAGCCGACGTGGCCACGTTGGCCCGTTCCGAAACTTCGCCGATCGTGAGCATGCCACGAGATTATCCCTTGACTTGAAGTTAACTTCAAGCGATACGGTCCGGAACATGACTACGAGCAATGGACCAAAGACCTCGACAGAGAAGACCGCCGTCGTCACCGGAGGCTCGCAGGGACTCGGTCGGGCCGTCGCCGCCGAGTTGGTGGCGGCGGGATGGCATGTCCTGATCGACGGTCGTGATGCTGCCGCCCTGCTCGCCGCGGCGGAGGAGACCGGCGCCCTAGCCGTCCCAGGGGACATCAACGACGCCGCCCACCGGGCCTTCCTTCTCGACCTCCCGCGGCTCGACCTGCTGGTCAACAACGCCGGCACTCTCGGACCGAGCCCGCTGCCGCCGCTGGCCGATTACCCGCTCGACGCCCTCGATGCCGTGTTCCACACCAACGTGGTGGCCCAGCTGGCACTGATCCAGCTGGCCCTGCCGAAGCTGGTCGCCAGCGGGGGAGCGATAGTCAACGTGACCTCGGACGCCGCAGTGGAGGCCTACGAAGGATGGGGCGGCTACGGCGCATCCAAGGCCGCCCTCGAACAGATCTCGGCGGTGACCGCGGTCGAGAACCCGGGCGTCCGGGTGTGGGCCCTCGACCCGGGCGACATGCGGACGCGCATGCACCAAGAGGCCTTCCCGGGCGAGGACATCAGCGACCGGCCGCCTCCCGAAGCGGCCGCGCCGGCCGTCGTGTGGCTGCTCTCGAACCGCCCGCCTAGTGGCCGGGTCAAGGCCGGCGAGCTGCTCCAGGCAACCCGATGAGCGCCCGATTGAGCTTCGACCTGCCGCCCGGCCTGGAGGCGTCTTCGCCGCCCGAGGCCCGTGGGCTCACCCGTGACGCGGTGCGCATGATGGTCGCCTACAAGGGCGAGCAGCGGATACAGCACTCCACCTTCGCCCTGCTGCCCGCCTTCCTCGAGCCCGACGATCTGCTGGTGATCAACACGTCCGGGACGATGGCCGCGGCCATCACCGGGTTCGATCCGGAGGGCGGCCACTGTGTACCCGTGCACCTTTCCTCGCACCTCGGGGGCGAAGAGTGGGTGGTGGAGCCCCGCCTGCCGGCCGGCCATACCACCGAGCGGTGGCCGCCCGGCCCGCCCCCGCCGGCCCATCTCCGCCTGGGCGAGGACGGCTCGACGCTGAGCCTGATCGAGCCCTACCTGGGCAGCCGCAGGTTGTGGCGGGCCCGCCTGTCGTTGGCCGGGCCGGCCATCTCGTGGCTGGCGGTGCACGGGCGGCCGATCAGCTACGCCTACGTCCAGCGACCCTGGCCGCTCACCGCCTACCAGAACGTCTACGCCACCGAGCCGGGCAGCGCCGAGATGCCGAGCGCCGGCCGGCCCTTCACCCCCGAGGTCGTGACCCGGCTGGTCGCCAAAGGGGTTGCGGTGGCGCCCGTGGTGCTGCACACCGGGGTGGCCTCGCTCGAGGCCGACGAAGCGCCCTACCCGGAACGAGTGCGTGTCCCCGCCTCGACCGTCCGGCGGGTCCGGGACACCCGGGCCGCGGGCGGGCGGGTCGTCGCCGTGGGCACCACCGCGGTACGGGCCCTCGAGTCGGCTCACGACCCGGCCACAGGCGATGTGCGTGAGATCGACGGCTGGACCGATCTGGTCATAACACCCGAACGCGGCGTCCGAGTCGTCGACGGGATGCTGACCGGGTGGCACGAGCCCGAGGCGTCACACCTCCTGATGCTCGAGGCGGTGGCCGGTCGGCCCCTGCTCGAGATGTCCTACCGGGCCAGTCTGGCGGAGGGTTACCTGTGGCACGAGTTCGGGGACGTGCACCTGATCCTCCCGTAGGAGCCCCGCTGAGTCGCCCCCCTCCGCAGGTACCGGAAGGGGTTGGCGTCCCGCCATGGGGGAATAACGCATAGAGCAGTAGGCGGAAGCACTCGAATGCGCGAACAGGAGAGTCAGCTGTGGACGAGATCGTTCCTACCACCCCCGACGAGTTCGTTTCGATGAGCGAGATCGATGCGGAAGCGGCGGTCCCCCTGCCCAACAAGGAGGTCCTGTCCCTCCTCGACGTCAACGCCAACGTCGATCTCGGCCTGGATCTCGCGGCGCCGGTCGATCTGGCCGCCGCCGCCAACCTCAACGTGGCCGCGCCCATCGAGGCGTCGGCCTCCGCCAACGTGCTGAGCCCGCTGGCGACGGCCATCGGTGTGGCCGATCAGCACGGCAGCATCGACCAGACGCTCAGTGGCAGTGCTACGGCCACGGCGCCCCAGCACGCCGGTGTCACCCAGGCCAGCGGGGGCAGCCCGACCAGCGGCGGCCCTACCGGGACGGACACCGGCGGGACGGGCACCGGCGCCACCGGCACCGGCGGCACGTCCACGAGCGGCGGCGTCGACTCGCTGCTCAACGGCGGGTCGTTGCTCGACGCCAACGTCAACATCCACGCCAACCTCAACCTGGCCGCCCCCATCGATGGCGCGGTGGCGGCAAACGGGAACGTGGCCGCCCCGATCGACGCCGGCGTGGCCGCCAACATCCTGTCCCCCGGCTCGAGCGCTGAGGCCCTGGCGCCCCAGGACGTTCAGATCACTCAGTCGTTGAACGATGTCAGCGCCAACGCAACGGCCGATCAGACCGCCACGGTGGCGCAGTCGGAGGCCCCGACCTCTAGCACGACCACGCCGTAGCGACCGAGAGGAGCGCGGCGTCATGACCGCGACGGCTGAGCCTCCCCCCGTCATCACCTTCGGCTGGAGCGCCGCGGAGGAGGGCTCCTCCGCGGCGCTGGGCCGTGCACGGGGGATAGAGCTCCTGGGCCCCGTCCACGCGTCCGGCTACAAGGAGGGCGTGTCGTTGGTCCGTCGCGCCGACGGGCAGATCGTCCAACTCGGCCCTCTGATGTACGGGCTGCTCGAATGTCTCGACGGGCAGACCGACACCGACGCTCTGGCCGTGGCGCTGTCGCGCCACTTGGGACGCCGGGTGGGTCCCGCCCATGTGATGCGGCTGGCCGGCCGGCTGGCCGGTCTGGGTCTGCTGGCCGGCAGCGAGCACAACGCTCCGCCTCGACGCAACCCCCTCCTGGCCATGCGGTGGAAGGTCCTGATGACCGATCCGGCGACGACCCGCCGGCTCACCGCGCCGGTGACGTTCCTCTTCCGGCCCGGGGTGATGTGGCCTCTCCTGGTCGCCTTCGTCGCCGTGTCCTGGTTCGTGCTCATCCACAAGGGCGTGGCGGCAGCCACGGTTCAGGCCTTCCACAGCCCGGGTCTCCTGCTCCTCGTGTTCGCCCTGTCGGTCGTGTCCGCCGCCTTCCACGAGCTCGGTCACGCCGCGGCCTGCCGCTACGCCGGTGCCGAGCCGGGCGGCATGGGGATGGGGATCTACCTCGTGTGGCCTGCCTTCTACACCGACGTCACCGACGCCTACCGGCTTCCGAGGCGGGACCGCCTGCGGATCGACCTGGCCGGTCTGTACTTCAACGCCGTGGTGGCCGTGCTGACCATGGTCGGGTGGCTCCTGTGGCGGGTCGACGCACTGTTGCTGCTGGTGGCCGTACAGATCCTGCAGATGGTGAAGCAGCTGTCGCCGGTCATCCGTGCCGACGGCTACCACATACTTTCCGACGCGACCGGCATCCCCGACCTGTACGCCCATGTCGGCCCCACCCTCCGGCGTCTCCTGCCGGGTCACCGTCACGAGCCGACGGCGCTGCGCGGGAAGGCCCGGCTGCTGGTGACGCTCTGGGTGCTGATCGTCGTCCCGGTGCTGCTCAGCCTCATGCTCGGAGCGGTGGTGCTCCTGCCCCATCTGGCGGCCACGGCATGGCAGACCGGAGGCCGGATCATCGACTCGATCCCCCACCAGGCGGCCGACCTGCAGCTGCTCGAGCTGGGGGCGTCCGCCCTGCGGCTGCTGGCCCTGCTGCTCCCCGTGGCCGGCAGCGCCCTGGTGACCCAGAAGGTTCTGCGCAGCACGCTCAGCCGGGCCCGGGAGTGGACCGCCGGTCACCCGGCCCGGCGGACGGTGATGACCGTCGCCGGAGCCGGGTGCGTCGCCCTCCTCATCTGGGCCTGGTGGCCTTCGGGCCAGTACCAGCCCATCCGGGGCAACCACGGGGGCACCCTGCCTCAGCTGTTGCGTCTCGACGCCGGGCCCGCCGGCGCGCCGCCGCCGGTCGACGTCGCTCAGCTCACTCCCGGCAGCCACCTCGTCGCCGCGATGGTGCCCCTCGGAGGTGCGACGCCGACGCACCCCGCCGTGTTCCTCGGCCCGGCCGGAGCCGGCCGCTCACCGGCCGAGGTGGTGAGCTTCGGAAATGGCGCCACCCAGGCGACGGCGTTCCCGTTCGCCCTTCCCGGGCCGCCCGGGCCGGGGGACACCCAGGCGCTGGCCCTCGGGACCACGGACCGGGGCGTAACGTATGACGTGGCGTACGGGGTCCTCACCGTGAGCGGCGGTAACCCGGTCACCGACACCAACTCGGCCTACGCCATCGCTGACTGCAGGGCCTGCACCACGGTGGCGGTCTCCTTCCAAGTGGTGCTCGTGGTCGGCCAGAGCGACGTCGTCAGCCCGATGAACGGGGCCGCCGCAATCAACTACAAGTGCCTCGCCTGTACGACCACAGCCCTCGCCGACCAGATGGTCGTGACCCTCCGGATGCAACCATCTCAGCAGCTGACCGCCCGGCTCGACGCCGCCCTCGCGCAGCTCAACCTGCTGTCCAAGCTCGGTGCGGCCGGGACACCGGCCGCCATCGCCGGCGTCGTCGACGAGGTCCAGAACGAGGTCACCGCCCTGCTCGCCCAGAGCGGGCTGGTGGCCGGTCAGCCCACCACGGTGACGACGATGGCGGGCTCGGGGGCTGGTACGACGACCACCCAGCCGTCGCCGTCGGCGCCCGGCACCACTGCTACCACCACATCGGCGGGCTCGTCGACCACCGGGACGGACACCAGCACGACCACGACGGCCGCACCCTC